>NZ_JAYGHD010000018.1:0-46675 GCF_034932245.1 Nostoc sp. UHCC 0251 | reverse complement strand
TGTCGCTAACGCACCCTACGTATCTTTTCAAAAATCAAACCGGATTCCTATATATGATAGATGTGGTTCAAATACAAATGATGAAAATTGCTGTAGCTAATATTACATAGCTAAAATAATGCTTGCACTCATCGGGCACTCAAATAAGTTTCAATCCGTCACAATTAGTCATCATGGACAAACCACCGCAAGGCGGAAGTCAAAAATCAAAAGTCAAAAGTCAAAAGAATTGTATTCTGAGCTTCTTGCGCCATTTGAAATGGTATGTTTATTTCCGCGCCCGTTGTACTAGTTAATAGGATTAAAGCAAGGGTAGTTGCAAGAGTTCTGATTAAAATGCAGCAGTTAGTGTAGGAAAACAACGTGAAAATAGCGATTATTGCTAAAACATTAATTACATCTATCGGAATGTGGGCTTTATTTACCCCAAGTCAAGCATCGGCTCAACTTATACCGCAACCTTGGGTTTCAGTCGGTGGAAAAGATGGTGACATAACTTATGCTGTGGGAGCTAGGGCTTTGGATTTTGGGGTTGAGGTAGGAATTGGCCCTGATGGTGCTACCGGAGTAGATGTTTTGAAATTTATCAGTTTGCCATTCATTTCACCCTATGTAGGAGTTGGACTTTATTCAGAAGATAAAGGTGTTGCAGTTTCGGGTGGCGTTCAGGTAGGTGCTACTGATAACGTTTTTGTTGGTGCTGGTTACAATTCTATTCGTGGCTTTAACGGGCAAGTGGGAATAAGATTTTAATTAATTCGTAATTCGTAATTCGTAATGACGCTCCTACGGACGCTCGTTCCTCGCTACCGCTACGCTAACGCTAACGTAATTATTGGTGATCTTGAATTAGTTGGGGTCTAAATCTACAACTAATTCAATTACGGATATCAATTACGAATTAGTATTATGCGGGGGGAATAACTGAAGTTGAGATTAGTTCTCTGACATGAATTGCGGAATCTTGTTGCAATGCTGATGCCACGATCGCTTCACTTTCAACTATACTTAGCCTAGCGATCGCTTGCTTGACTCCAGCTATGGCTTGAGGATTCACGCTCAATTCATCCAGCCCTAAGCCTAATAATATTGGTGTAGCTAAAGTATCTGCTGCCAATTCTCCACATAATCCTACCGAAATTCCCGCCGCATGAGCAGCTTGGATAGTTTGCTGCACCATTCGCAACACTGCTGGGTGTAGGGCATCAACTAAATTTGCCACGCGGGGATTGGTGCGATCGCTAGCCATGACGTACTGACTCAGATCGTTAGTCCCTATACTAAAGAAGTCTACTTCAGCAGCTAACTGATCTGCGATCGCAACTGCTGCCGGAACCTCTACCATAATCCCTACTTTCATCGCTGCATCAAAGGAAATACCAGCTTGATTTAATTCAGCCTGCACTTCATCCAAAATTACTTTAGCTGCACGTACCTCAGTTACACTGGCAATCATTGGCAACATGATCTTAATTTGCTGTCCCACACTAGCTCTCAAAATTGCCCGTAACTGAGTTTTGAACAAATCCAAATGATCTAAACAGAAACGAATTCCCCGCCAACCCAAGAAAGGGTTAGCTTCGGGAAACCCTATTCTGAGATAAGGAAGTGGCTTATCACCACCGACATCTAAGGTACGAATAATTAACGGACGATTATCTAAAACTTGAGCGATCGCCTGATAAACTTCTAGTTGTTCTTCTTCTGTGGGGGCGCTTGTTCTATTTAGATAAAGAAACTCAGTGCGGAGTAATCCCACACCTTCTGCACCGCTAGCAACCGCAACTTGCACATCACTGATACTCCCAATATTGGCGAAGACGCTAACTTGCCGTCCATCACGAGTAATTGCTGGCTGGTGTGCTGTAGTTCGTGCTTCTTGTTGGGCAGTTTGCCAAGCTAACTGCTTTGCTGCCAGTAAATCCAGGATATGTGATTCTGGTTCTACCCAAGCTCTGCCAGTTTCACCATCAAGTGCCATAAGTGTACCATCTGCCAAGTGCAACACTTGGGCATCCACTCCCAAAACTGCCGGAATACCCAATGTCCGGGCGATAATTGCACTGTGAGAAGTAGCGCTACCTGAAGTTGTACAAATACCCAACACCTTTTTCGGATCTAATCTCGCGGTATCTGAGGGGGTTAAATCAGTCGTCACCAAAATTGCAGGTGACTCAAGATGTAGGCTAGCAGGGACATTCCCACCTAGTAATCGCAGCACTCTTTGCCCGACATCTACAACATCGTCAACTCGCTCTTGCAGGTAAGAATCCTCAAGTGTGCGGTAGGAAGTCGCTACTTCATCGACTACGGCTTGCCAAGCTGCTTCAGCATTTATATGGTGTTCAAAAATTCGCTCTTTAGCCGCTTCCAGTAATACTGGATCTTCTAAAAATAGTAATTGGGCATCGAAGATGGCGGCTTCAGCGTCACCAATTTGCAGAGAAGCTTGGGAGAAAACGGCTTGAATTTCTTGTCTAGCGGTGTGGATTGCTGCTTGTAATCTTTGCCACTCTGGATTGGGATCGTTTACGTGATATTCCGTAATTAAAATGTGGGTGGGTTGATAATGAACAACAGGTGCGATCGCAATTCCGGCAGAAGCTGCAATTCCCGAAAGTTCGCCGTGAGTTGCTGGGGTAACTTGATGATTAAGTGCAGGTGGAGAATTTAAAACAACATTATTTTCACCAAAATTATTTGCGAATAATGCCTGTAATGCCGTTAGTGCTTCATCTGCATCAGAACCAGTGGCAGCGATCGCCAATTCGTGTCCTTGACGCACCCCTAAAGTTGTGACTTGGTTAATACTGTCACCTCTAACTAGTTCAGTATTTCTCGTTAAATTCTGCACTAGAATTTGCGATTGAAACCGGGCTGCGGTTGCGACAAACTGCGCTGCGGGGCGGGCGTGTAATCCTAAGTGATTGCTCACAATTAGCCGGATTTCTCGCGTTGGTGATCCTATATTGGTTTTTGCTTGAGTGTTGTGGCTGACAAGTGACAATGGCCTACTAACTACACCCAATTGAGTTGCTTTTGCTAAAAGTGCGCCGTGTGCTTCCGCTATGACTTGATGAATATCTCTACCAGCCGCCGCAGCCACCACAGCAGCCATTGCACCTTCTACTAGAGGTGCTTCACACAAATGAACTTTTTGCTGCTGTGCTTCTGGCAAAAACTCGATTGCCATTTCCGCACTCAGCAAAGCACTACCCAAATCCATTAATACCAAGACACCATTATCAGTGAAAACAGAAGCGATCGCTTCATAAACCTGAATGGGATCTGTACCCAAAGGGTTGTCCGGATCTTCAATCCCTGCTGCAACAGCAATGGGAACTTGGTTCTGAACCATCTGCGCGGCGAGTTCCCGCACACCCAAAGCTAGTTGTTTACTGTGAGAAACGATAACAATTCCGATCACTGCCACACCGCCAAACTTGTTGAGAGGTTTGCGTTTAGCTAGTTATCCCTTTCATTTTCTCATTCCGCACCGCTAAAAACAGGGCTTATTTTAAATTTAATTGTAACTGCCCGAAAATATTCCGGTCTTTCCAGCTAGAAATCCGAATAAAATAGCTTTCTTTTACGGAAATACGTGGTGTCCACTGATAAACTCCATCGCTAGCGGTACGGGAAGAAATGTTTTGGATAAGTTTCTTCCCATCGTACAACTTAATCGAGACATCACCGTTAAGATTATCCCGCCACAATATTAAATAAGGCTGATCTTTCTTTGGAAGTACTTTCCCAACTGGCTGACTGACCAAGATTTTTGGCGCAATCTGATTTTTAGTTTTCTTGCGGAATCCCAGATAATGAGGTAGGTTTCGGAAAGCAGGATTTTCTTGTGAATTAGACAGTTGTGGAAGAATAATATTTCCCTTCTGAGAATTAAATAAATAAGTTGATCTACCTCCGTCAACGGTAATAATATCCCCTTTGACTCCTAATTTACGTAATAAATCGGCTGCCTCATCCAGAGTTGCTTGATTCACCGTCATAATCAACAAAAGCTCGTCACCCTTAACACGATCTTTGTCCAAAGTTCCAATGACTTGATACTTATTTACTTGGTTTTGGGCTAATACTTTTGCCGGATGATCGCTGTATCGGTAAGTGACAATGGCGTTCTTGACTGCATTTTGGTTAAGAGGCGCACCGCTAATTTGGTCATAATCGGTAATATATGCCTGCTTGTTATCCCAGACTAAGGCCTTGAGGCGAATATTACGATAAAATTTATCTTTAGGTTCCTTGATTGGGCCATAAGGGCTATTGCCGCCACTGATGACTACACCATTGAATTTAATTGGAAAGGATAATTGAGTACTAGATTGGTATTGCTCAAAAAAAGAACAATTAATTATTGAGAAAACGTTGTTTGCGTAAAGTTGCTTATATTCGTCTGTTACTTCCGAAAACAACTTATTTTTGAAAAAAGGGCTGTAATGTCCGCCTTCTCCTTTATAATATTTGCCCTCATTTAGACCCATCTTATCTACCTCTCCGGTAATTTGATCTATCTGCATTTTGCCCAGATCAATAACTTGTAGATATGCTTCGTTCCCATTCGTTAATTGTTTTTTATATAATGCTGCCCCATCTATAGTTTGGAGAGGCTGATAAGAAGATAAAGGGTTGAGAGTTTGGGCAATCCAAAGACTACTCAGAATTGGCAATAAAGAAAGCATTTGTTATATAAATCAACATGAGAATTAAGTAAACCTACTAAGTATCCCATATCTGCAAATCCAAACCGCATTAATCTTCTCCTTGTGTACTAAGTCGATGAAGCATTCAAAAAACATCTGTTGTACTATGATTCTGGTTTTGTAATATTAATGGTATAAGAGATGACGGCTCAATTTGAATACAGCACTCTCAGCCATCCGCAGGATATTCAGCAGATGATGTATATCCTTGAGCAATGTTTTCTTAGCCCACTTAGTGCCGAGGAAGCTTACATCAACCAGATTGGCATCGAAAATTTTCGCATTATTCGGGGATTAGAGCAATTAGCGGGTGGATTGGCAACTCTGAATATGGGCCAGTGGTGGGGTGGTGTGCGTGTACCAATGACAGGAATCGCCGCAGTAGGCATTGCTCCAGAATATCGCGGATCAGGAGCTGCGATCGCTCTCATGCAGCACACCCTCAAAGAACTTTATGAACGGGGTATACCGCTCTCTGCTCTTTATCCAGCAGTTCAAAGCTTGTATCGAAAAGTCGGGTATGAGCAGGGTGGTAGCTGGTGTAATTGGGAAGTTGCTACTAAAAATATCCAAGTGCGGGAGCAACCCCTACCTTTGCAACGAATAGTGGATATCAATCATCAAGTCTTTCATGAACTATATCAGCAACAAGCAAGACAAACGCATGGATATTTAGACCGACATCCCGCAATCTGGGAGCGCTTAATCCAACCAGACGAGAAGGAAACATTTTACGCATATTTTATTGGTAGCAAAGAAAAACCTCAAGGCTATATCCTCTTCAGCCAACATCCAGCAGAGGATGGCGCAATTCTGCGAATAAAGGATTGGGTAATTCTCACAGATGCGGCTGCACAATCATTCTGGTCTTTTCTTGCCAGTCATCGCTCCCAAATTGACAAAGTGCGATGGAGGAGTTCTGCAATTGATTCCTTGACATTGCTGCTACCTGAGCAAACTGCCAAGCTCAAGAATACGATGCGTTGGATGCTGCGGATAGTAGATGTAGTCAAGGCGCTGGAAATGCGTGGTTATCCATCGGGAATTCAAGCTGAACTGCACTTAGAAATTCAAGATAATTTGCTAGATGCAAACAATGGTAAATTCATTCTTTCTGTTGCCAATGGACGCGGTGAAGTTACAAAAGGTGGAAAAGGTGAGTTGCAGCTAGATGTCCGAGAACTAGCACCAATATATACAAGTTTGTTCACCCCCTACCATTTGCAAATAGCCGGAAAACTGCATGGGACAGAAACCGCTATTTCAGCAGCTACGCAAATATTTGCAGGTGCGTCACCTTGGATGGCTGATTTCTTTTAAGGGGAGTGGAGATTGGGGAAGCGATTAAACTGTTGTACCTCAAGTTTTTGCTCAACTCACATCCCCGATGCTCCCCAATCCCCAAAAAATAAGTTGGAAACATAATTAATCATTAGATCGTCGTTCCGCTAGATTAGCAATTTCTGTTGTCAATTCATATCACAAACAAGACTGTCAGCGTTTTTTTGATAAATCGTGATTATCTAGCCCTAGATAAGTAAGTAAAGATGAATCAATTCAATTTTGTAGTTTGCGTTTGCGCTATTTCCGCTAAAACGCAAACTACAAAAGTGGATGTTCTCTACTTAGTTATCATCAAAAAAATAACTTGATGAAATTTATGTTTTCTGTCCGGAATTTCAGTATGATCATCAGAAAACAATCTAAGCTCAAGTTGATTTAGTTGCTCCATACTTGCACACCCACAATCACAACATGAAATCACATTTACTGGCGATCGGTTTAAGCAGTTTGCTTCTAGTTGCAGGACAAGCTAAAGCCTCACGATTACAGTCTTGGTACTTTGACTCTAAGCAAAACCAATTACATTTAACTACAATTTCTGGAATCCAACCAAAAGCCTTTTTATTAGAGAATCCTAATCGATTGATAATTGACTTACCTGGAACTAGTTTTAATTCAGATAGCGTCAAAAAATCTTTTGGTAATGCGATTAAAGAAATTCGGATTGGAAAACCAGACAGTAAAACAACTCGTTTTGTCGTAGAATTAGCTCCAGGTTATCATATTGATTCCCGTAATATATCCATCAAGGGAGACTCTCGTTCCCACTGGATTGTAAAATTCAACTCATTTGACCGCCAAAACAATAACATCTCTGGGGAAAATAGAGAAGATATTACCATAAATTCCACAGATGCTTCAACATTTGCAGGAGTTGTAAATCTTGGTCAAGAAATGCCGGGTATCAGTTCTCAGATTCGCGCATTGTTAGCAACTTATAAATCATTGAACCCTGGAATATTTTTCTTAGATTTAGATACAGGTAACTATATAGATATTAATGGCGAAAAAAGATTTGCTGCTGCTAGTACAATAAAATTCCCTTTGTTAGTGGCTCTTTTCCAAGAAATAGACGCTGGGAGAATTAAACTAACAGATAAATTAGTGATGCGGCGCGATTTAAGGGTTGGTGAAGCCGGAACTATGAAATACAAACCCATCGGTACTAAATTTAGCGTCCTCCAAACTGCTACCTTGATGATGACAATTAGCGATAATACCGCAACCAATATGGTTCTTGATCGCTTGGGTGGTGTAGCAAGAGTTAATCAACGTTTTCGTAGCTGGGGATTGCAAAATACAGCAATGCAGAATTTGCTTCCAGACATTCCTGGCAAAAATACAACCAGTTCCAAAGATTTGGTCAGATTGGCGGCGTTAGTTTCTAACAATCGTTTGCTATCCCCAAACAGCCGCAATCAAGTTTTAGGCATCATGCGCCGTGTCAAAACTAACAGTTTGCTACCAGCTGGTATTGGTAAAGGAGCTACGATCGCTCACAAAACTGGTACATTGAGATTTATCATTGGCGATGCAGGTATTATTGAAATGCCTAATGGCAAAAGCTATTTAGCAGGTGTTTTGGTGCAAAGACCAAACCACGATCGCAGAGCTGGAGATTTTGTCCGTGAAGTTTCTCGCAGGGTTTACAATTACCTAAACCAAACCAGAGTTAGCAATATAGAAGCCTCCAGCAATGCCTCCGGCGGTAACTGAGCGACTTGCCTTGAGCGTATCGCTAAAGCGAAAGCTCCGCTAACGCGTAGCGTCTCGTAGAGAAGTCGAAAGGAGCCGAAGTGATGCACTCGTTAAATTGCTCGTAACTACCGTAAATGTAAGGGCGTACAGCTAGCTGTACGCCCTTACATATCCAATACTTTTCGGTTAAGGGGGAAAGGGGAAGGGTTTGATATTTCCCTTTCCCCTTTCCCTTTAACCTTTCCCCAGACCAAAAGAGAGATTGTTGGATTTATCCGAAAAGTATTGCCTACATATCTATCTGTATTAGGTATTTCTTGAAATATTATTAGTTCAAGAAATTTGGTGTACCACTACCACCATTTCTACCAACAGCAGGAATTTCCAGTAGGCTATCTGTAGCTTTGCCAGTACCGTCATTGGTAACAGAGCTAGAGTTCCCTGGATGTCCATTAGGAATGAACAGTTGCGGGTGGTCAAAGGGTGCTTTGTCAGAGACGACTCGCTCATCAGTGAGTCCTTTCAAGAAAGCCACTAAATCATCTTTTTCAGCTTCGCTTAGTCCCAATGGGCGGAGAATGCTTTCCTGGCGGAAATCTCCACCACGATTGTAGAAGTCAACCACTTGTGGCAGAGTCAAATAGCCACCATTGCGGAAGTAAGGGGCAGTTAGTTCTATGTTGCGTAGTCCAGGGGTCTTAAAGTTTCCGTCTGCAACTACTTTGTCATTGGAGCTAACTGTAACATTAGGGCTTGAACCGAGAAGTAGTGGGAATTTACCCAAAGCAGCTACCCGCGACTCCGAAAGCGGATTACCAAATGGGTCTTGACCACCAACACCAACGTCGTCTAGGGTGGGCCTAACACCGATATTAAAGAAACCTGTGTCCGAGACGCTTCTGGGGGTGGTGGTGGCTCTAAGTCTTTGCTTCTTGACGCTGCTAACCGAAGCGTTGGTGAGTTCCGACCCACTATGGCAGAAGATGCAGGCAGCTTTGCCCTGGAATAGTTGTTTGCCTCGTTGCTGCTGTACAGTGAGGGCACTGGTGTTTCCTTCTAAGAAGCGATCGTAGGGCGTATCGTTGGCAATGAGTGTAGACTCGTACAACTGAATTGCCAGCCCAAAGAACAGCGAGAAGTTATACTCCAACAGCGTGTACTCTTTGGTTTTAGAAGAGTTATCAGGCCTGTTGACAAAAGTCCGTCTACCTTCAGCATCAACTTGGATGAGTCGATTAGACTTCCACCACTCCGGCTTAAAGGCATCTTTAATTAGCTGCTCGTAAGTTCTATCCTTCAATCCGGGTTGAGGCGATCTACTATCTGCACCTAAAACGCTGTCTTGTGGATGCACAACCTGTTTGCCTAGCGGTCTAAGGCTAGATAATTTTTGCCCTAGTACTCGAGGGAGCTTTGTACCCCTAATTGACAGAACTTTTTGTAGCAGTGTGCTGATAGATTCGCTGTTGCCAAGTTGCTCCAAATTATTAGTAAGTTCATCAACGGAACTGAGTAGCGGGCCAACTAGAGCATCATCAATATTATCAATATCATCTAGCGGCAGTGTGCTGAGAGATTTTCTGTTATCAATTCGCCCGAACTTATCACCAATTTCTTGAAAAGTGCGACCATCAGCAGACGACTCGAAGGAACTGAGTGGCGGGCCGAGCGCCTGGGAAGCCAAAGACGAATTATTCAGTCTGACTTTGACAAATTTGGGCTGATTTGGCTTTTCTGCTTTCACGACAGAAGCGTTAGGATCTCTTAAACCGAAGGGATTCACTCCATTAAAGATATCCTGCGCGCTTCCATCCCAGAAGTTGCGGAAGTTGAATGCTGCATTAATTACGCTTGGGGTGTTACGCGGCTGGACACGGCGCACATTTGTACCTCCCACGTTAAACACCGGATCTAGCTCGGTTTTTACTTCGTCTTCCGCGCTACCAGGTTTAACATTAACAAACTTTGCATTGGAAACTCCCTGGGAGGAACTGACATCGTTACGGTCAGATATAACCGTCGTAGAATCATTTGGGTTTGACAGCTTATGAAAGGGAAAATCTTCTTTTCTCAGCTGGTAGTTTGGCGCACCACCTACATCAAAAGCTGTATCCGGATTGACTGTACGATCAGCGTTAATCCGCAAAAGTCCAGGAGAAATCTGATTTTTGGATCTATTGTCGGCTCCAGCATGGAAGTGACAAGTAGCACAGGAGGTCTTTCCGTCGCTCCCAACCTGCATATCCCAAAAAAGAGCTTTTCCTAACTTGATTGCAGCTACTTTGTCTTTTACGAAGTCTCCAAGATTGTCAGGCACTGGAACCGATACGCTCTTGAGCGAAGTTAGAGGTGGCGGTGTAACTTGCGCCGATACAGTGTTTCCAGCTATTACTGCTGCCAAAATAATAGCAGCAATTGTTATAGTTCTTGAAAATCTTGATCTCAGGTAGTTAGGCAAAACATTCCTGAATTTCCATCCTTGGCGTTTTATTTTTGTCACCAAAGATTTGAGCAAAAACCGACCTCTTGAGGTCAGTAGCAAGTAAATTGATAAGCCAGTAATAAAGATTACTAAACTTATTATGGGTATAATCCCCATAGGTTTTTTTGGTAAAATAACACCGGGAAAATTATACAACTTCAAGAACACTTCAAATGTAACATTTATGTAAATTAATTACACGATTACAAATTTTATGTAAACAAAAAACGCTATAGGGCTACAAATAAATTCAGTAGGTAGGTAATATATTCTACATTTAACTTGCATAAATAGGCTGCTAAAATGCTTTATCTACAAGAGCTTGGTACAATTTAGGTATGCAAATTAGATATGTTTTAATTTATCATCAGCCCTACTTTAAATAAAATATTTAAATGTCACTACATAAAACTTCTGGTCGCTGGCGTTTAGGGCTAGCGTTATCGCTATTAACGGTCTTATTGTGGGGAGTTTTGCCTATTGCTCTGGCGGTAACTCTGCAAGTGCTTGATGTCTATACCGTCATTTGGTTTCGTTTTTTGGTATCTTTTTTACTGCTTGCCATGTATTTAGGCATACGCGGTAAATTACCAAAGCTAGAACAACTACGTTCTGCTTCTTGGAAATTATTAGCGATCGCTACACTCTTTTTAGGGATTAATTACTTTCTGTTCATGCAAGGTTTAGCACTAACATCGCCTGCTAACGCTGAGGTTCTCATTCAATTAGCTACCCTTTTATTAGGTTTCGGAGGGTTAGTAATTTTTAAAGAACGTTATCGGCTGTATCAATGGATTGGTGTCAGTGTCATGACTTGCGGTTATCTTTTATTTTTTCGGGAACAACTAACAAATTTAATTACAGCGCATGGCACATATATACTAGGTAGCATTTTGGTTGTGCTAGGAGCAATGGCATGGGCTATTTATGCTTTGGCACAAAAGCAGTTATTACAATCTTTATCTTCCTCTAGCATCATGCTGATTATTTATGGGGGCTGTGCTTTATTATTCACTCCTCTAGCCAAAATACAATCACTTTTTATACTTGATGGGTTCCATTTAATAATGCTGGTTTTTTGCGCTTTGAATACTTTGATTGCTTACGGTGCTTTTGCTGAATCATTAGAACATTGGGAAGCATCACGAGTCAGTGCAGTATTAGCTTTGGCTCCCATTGTGACATTAATATCAGTCGCGGTTGTATCAGTTATTGCACCTAATTGGATACCATCAGAACACTTTAGTTTTATAGCAATATTAGGAGCGGGTTTAGTAGTCATAGGTTCAGTAGCGATCGCCTTGGGAAAAACTGATTAATAATAAGCATTCTCAGGATTTTTACTGGTTTTCTCATCGAGTGAATTCGTGCCATCTTCAAAGCTACAACATAAATACTGAGGCAGAGTATTTTTTATTTGTTATGATTTGATAGTGAAGGCAACCTACGAGAGTCAGTCTCTTATATGATGGATAGTTTACCCATCTGTGTGACTCTGTAGGATCTGATTTTTGACTTGATAGCCAAGATAAAAATTCATAAATCAGAATTCAGGAGTCAGATAAAGCTTTCTACATTCGCAAGTCATACACAATTCATACTGGATTCTAACGGCTAACTCCTAAATTCTGTTTTGAAAAAATTGCGGCTAAAAACTTTAAGTAAACCAAGCAGGGTGCCCGAAAAACTACCATAGCCAACACCTAATAAAACCAGACCACCGAAACAGTTGAGCGATGAATAGTTTGTTTGGTAATTGGGCCAGTACCCTGAGAAAAAATTTCTTATTGCTGGTTCTTTCAACACTGCTGCCAACATTTGGAATTAGTAATTCTGTCTTGGCAGCGGAGCGGATTTATGCATCTTATTCAGGTTTAGAGCTTTCCATTTCAGTCGCTACTTTAGAAAAATATGCCAAAACAGGTGTAATTAACGAAGATTTGGTAGGATATCAGCAATATCTGCCTCTACAACAGCTTCAAGAATTGCGGCGGATTTTACTCAATCGTGTGAAAGTTAGTCCGGTAGTAGTTTCGCAACTTCTCTACACACCCCAAGGAGAATTTTTACTGCATCGGTTGGCGCAAGTCATTAAAACTAATCACCCAAAACCAGGATTTGGTAGTTTACGTTCGGCGCTAATTTTAGCTTCTGCGGAATCGGGAGGCTTGACACTTTTGAATGTGTTACGTAAATATCCCACCAGCAGTATTCGCCTTGATGTCGCAGAGACTTTGGAAATAGCTACAGAATTGGAGAAACTCGTTAACCAAACCCATCGGGCGATCGCAGCAGTTTCCCAAAAGTCTAAAATAGAAGCTGCTACCATCAAACAACCAAATTTATCGAAATTACCTGATTTACAAGTTCCGGGAAAGTTGAAGTCGCAAAAATCCACTCTAAAGTTTTTCGACTCAACACGTAATCGGCTTTTATTAACTGATGTTTACATTCCCAATGTCCAGAATACTGCACCCATAATTGTGATTTCTCACGGGTTGGGTTTAGATAGCAGCAACTTTCAATATTTAGCCACGCACCTAGCTTCTTACGGATTCGCCGTCGTTGTTCCCAATCATCCTGGTAGTGATGCTAAACAATTACATTCTCTGTTGAATAAACGCGCCAATGAAATAGCAGAACCAGGTGAATTTAAAGACCGTCCTTTGGATGTCACATATATCCTGAATCAATTGGAAAAAGGCAATCAATCTGATTCACGTTTTAAAGGCCGGTTAAATCTGCAACAAGTTGGAGTATTAGGTCAATCTTTGGGAGGCTACACAGCCTTAGCCTTGGCAGGCGCTAAAATCAACTTTGAGCAGCTAAAACAAGACTGTCGCCCAGCAGCACTGCAAAATACCTGGAACATGTCTTTACTGCTTCAGTGTCGCGCTTTAGAATTGAGCATCAGCAAGTCTGGCAAGGATTATAACCTGCGAGATGAGAGAGTGAAAGCTGCGATCGCAGTTAATCCCATTACTAGTTCTATTTTCGGCAAAGCTGGCTTAAGTCAAATAAAAACTCCAGTGATGATTGTCAGCAGTAGCGATGATACAGTTGCACCAGCTTTATCCGAGCAAATTTTACCTTTCTCCTGGTTTGCAAATTCACAAAAGTACCTCGTCACCCTTGTAGGTGGCACCCACTTTTCCACCATTGGCAACGGGAACCCTGCAAATCAGCAAGTAGCATTACCTGCCGATATGATTGGTGATGCTTCCCAAGCGCGTCGTTACATGAATGTTTTGAGTTTACCTTTCTTCCAAACCTATGTTGCAGGAAAACTGCAATACACCCCCTACCTTAACGCCGCCTACACCCAAAGCATTTCTAGTAAGTCGCTTGGTTTGAGTCTTGTCAAATCATTGAATACAACCGAATTAGCACAATTACTGGATATAAAAGGAGCCAAACCCGCAAAAAAAAAGTTCCCAACACCATAGTCGGCTTCGGATTTTGGATGTTGGATATTGGTGTTGCATTGCTGCACGTAATGATTTTTATTTGACTTGTACAGACTTAATTAATTATATCTGTGCAGTATATTTGCATAAAGGTGCAAATATAAAAGCAATCCTAAATCATTCGTAAAAAAAATCTGTTGCCTATTGCCTATTGCCTGCCACTTTTTTAAACCCAAAGCATAGAAAAAAAAGTTCATCGGTTTTGTTCATTACCAATTCCCAGTTCTTTTTTGCTGTGCTTCAATTCTTTCCAAAGTCCCTTAATCTGCTTGTAAGCTTCTTCGGGGTCAAGCTTTCCCGATGTTTCTAAAATCGAGATGAAGCTAACTTTTTGAGCAAATTCTTGGAGATTGGCGTTAAATATTAGATACTCTGGTCGAATTTGACCATAGTAACGGCTGCGGGGGTAAAAAAAACTGTTTTTGTCTGGGTGATTAGGTTGTACCATTAGCTTGGCTCCTATCTATAATTTTTATTCATAATAGCCAACCCATTCAAAAATTGGTGTGACAGTTGTTACAACACATTTACCTTTAGGCTTTTAATCTGATTTGTAGCTAGAGATTCGAGAAATACTTTTGTGTTTCCGATTGAAGTAGCATTTCCACATCCCAAATCTATTGAGTAGAAACCATCGCTTGTATCAATACTAGAAGCGAGAGAGGCTGCTAAGGCAGCTTTTTCTTTAAAAACAGCTATTATTAGCTTAATAACATCATACTTGCTTTCAGTAAGTTCGTAAATATTTCTTAATATAGATTAAAACCCATTTCTTCTAAGTATAAAAATTGATGTTTTTATACATAAACGTTCGTTTAAGGACATCCAAGAATTAAATTACTCAATTCCTGCATCCAACGTCACTATCCAATTTTTTCTTCCCCTGCTCCCCCTGCTCCCTGCCCCCTGCCCCTGCCTTCCAAAACGATTGATTATTTTTTTAGTTGGAAGTTCTCTAGCCCTTTAGGGCTGGGGTTATCTTACGAGTAGTGAAATTATCTTCGTTTATCGGCTTTTGAAAGGTAGGCTTTTCCTCTACACACGAGAATAGTCGCCAAATAACGAAGAACTTTTTTTACTAGGACACCTAAGCAGTTTCGCTACTTCTATTATTAGCTGTGTAGGGTTTGATGGCTTTTTCATATAAGTTTGAAACCCAGATGCAAGAGCCTTTGTGTGAGCATTATCTTCAGCATTACCACTAAAAGCGATCGCTGGAATTTCTCTAATTTGTACTGAATTAATTGCTCGTACTTTCTGTATTAACGAATACCCAGATTCACCTAGCATATCAATATCGCTAATTAGAAGATCCAGTTTACATCGTTTTATTGCTTCAAATGCTTCTAAAGCTGATGATGCCGTCATCACCTGAATTCCATACTTTTTAAGAACACGGCTAATCAAAACAAGAATATCTTGATTATCATCTACAACTAGAATTGTGATTCCTTTGAAAATACCTACATTTTTTATATCTTCAAGAGGATGTGCATTTTCAAAATGGTTTGACACCATATATTCGCCTCCTGAGTTGGCTAATCAATTAGGGAGGAAGTCCTACAGGTAGCTAGCCGCAAACTAGCTGCCTAGTGGGCATTTTATAATGTTATTAACCTGATTAAATCAGGTTTTACGATCACTAGTCTTATTTCCTTAGATATAAAAATGGCTCGGTTTCGGGAAATTGGTGCTGATTTTTACACAAAACGATATTTTTAGGATTTAAGTTAAATATTGTTTGTAGTATGTTATCACGTTAGCTACAACAGACGAAACTTTGCTTCTCCCATCTCACTTCTAGCCTCAACTATGCAATAGACATCTTGCAAAAGTTCCTTTTGCAAGATGTCGGGGAAAGGTTAAAGGGTAAAGGGTAAGGGAAAATTCCATCCCTTTCCCCCACTTCTGTAATAAGTCTAATAAATAAAGTATTGGCTCTCAAATATCCTCATATGGGAAGCAACATGAGGATATTTGTGCTGAGGTTTACTACTGTAAAAGCCGTGACAAGCACAATTGGTATGCGATCGCATTCATGCTTATCGGCATATACTTTAAAGAAATGTGACATTTAATTGCGCTATTGTAAAAATCAGCTTTACATAAGTTGATTTATGAGCCAGCCTGAAAATACTACTACCCAAGCTACTGCTCTGACTAACCACGATCGCAAACCTATTCACATACCTGGCTCTATTCAACCTCATGGTATTCTACTGGCACTCAGTACTCAGCTAGAGATACTGCAAGTTAGCGACAATACCCAAACATACTTGGGCAAAGAGCCAGAAGAATTGCTCGGTAAACCGTTGAGCTATTTACTAGAAGCTCAACCAGTAGAAGCTGTAAAGCAGTGCTTGGTAAAAAAAATTGGTAGCCATAATGCATTTCAAGTATCAATAAATACTTTACACAGAGAACGATACTTTGACGCGATTGTTCATCGTACAGAAGAAGTTGTGATTCTAGAGTTAGAACCGACAGACTCAAAATCCGAGGTAAGTTTTTTAGGCTTTCATGCCTTGGCGGGTGAAGCGATCGCAAAAATGCAAAGAACATCAAACCTGATAGAATTTTTGCATGTAGTGGCACAAGAAGTCCAAAAAATCATCGGTTTTGATCGGGTAATGGTCTATCGATTTGACCAGTCGGGAGCGGGTTCTGTTATTTCAGAAGTCAAACGAGAGGATTTATCACCTTATTTAGGACTCCACTATCCCGCTACAGATATTCCAGCGCAGGCTAGAGAGTTATATACACGCTGCTTTCTTCGATTTCTCCCTGATTTGACTGCCGAACCTGTTAAGCTACTTCCACCGGAAAATCCGACAACACATCAGCATCTTGACTTAAGTTACTCTGTGCTACGAAGTTTTGATTCGTGTTGTGCGGAATATCATCAAAATATGGGAGTAAAGGCTCTTTTGGTGATTTCGCTGATTCAAGAGCAGAAGCTTTGGGGATTAATATCTTGCCATCATTTAACACCAAAGTATATTTCTTACGAAGTCCGCAAGATGTGCGAATTTTTGGGACAAATTGTGTCTTCTGAATTAGCGCACAAAATTAGTTATTCGGAATGGGACTATAAGGTAAAGCTCAAATCTCTACAATCTGATTTCCTTGAGTCCATTTCCCAGGCAGATAATTTTATCGATGCTCTAATTAAACCTGAAATCCGCTTGCTCGATCTTGTTAGTGCCACTGGAGCGGCGGTTTGTCTGGATAATGAAATTACCCTTGTGGGAGCAACACCGAATATTCATGAAGTTCGGGCGTTAATTGAATGGGCGGATATTCAAGTTAGTAATAACCTATTTTCCACTGATTCTCTGCCCAAGCTTTACCAAGAAGCGCTCATATTTAAAGATACTGCCAGTGGCTTGCTGCTACTGCGAATTTCTAAAGTCCGGCGTTATTATATTCTTTGGTTCCGCCCCGAAGTTATCCAAACGGTAAACTGGGCAGGTAATCCCAACGAATCCATTCAAGCTCAGGCAGATGGTAGCCTTAGCCTATCTCCACGAAAATCCTTTGAGCAATGGCAAGAAACAGTTAGATTAACTTCTCTACCTTGGCAAGCTTGTGAACTTGAGAGTGCGATCGCTCTGAGTAATGCGATCGTTGGTATTGTACTATCTAAGGCGGATGAGTTAGCTAAAATCAACCTAGAGTTAGAGCGCAGCAACCAAGAACTAGCATCCTTTGCCTACGCCGCTTCCCATGACCTCAAAGAGCCTTTGCGGGGAATTTATAACTTCTCAACGGTGCTGCTAGAAGACTATGCTCAAGTATTAGATGATGACGGAATTGAGTGCTTGCAAACAGTAGTTTCCTTGTCTGTACGCATGGAAACCCTCATTAATGCTCTGCTGCGACTCTCGCAGTTAGGACAAGCACAACTGCGAGAGCAAGCAACTGACCTCAACGAATTAGTTACCCAAGTTATTGAAGTCTTTCGTGCTAGTCGCCAAGACTCTGCGCTTGTAGATATTCGCATTCCTCGGCCTTTACCAACAGTTCAGTGTGACCGAGTTCTTGTTAATGAGGTCTTCAGTAATCTCCTGGGCAATGCGTTTAAATACAATGATAAGCCAGAGCAATGGGTTGAGATTGGCTACCTTTCTCAAGAAGAAGCAGGGGGACAAGGGGACAAGGGGACAAGGAGACAAGGGGACAAGGGGACAAGGGGACAAGGAGACAAGGAGACAAGGAGACAGGAGGAAGATAACCCTACCCAATCCCCAATGCCCAATGCCCAATCCCCAATCTTTTATATCCGAGATAACGGTATTGGAATTCCACGGCATCACCTAGAAACTATCTTTCGACTATTTAAGCGGCTCCACTCTCAGGAAAAGTACGGTGGAGGAGCAGGTGCTGGACTAGCTATTGTTAAGAAGATTGTTGAGCTTCATAACGGCCAAATTTGGGTTGAATCTACCGTAGGCGTTGGTTCAATTTTTTATTTTACGCTGGAATAGTTTAAGATAATAACCAAATATGTATTTTTGTTAAGTTCCTTTAAGACCACGAATGACAAAAAAACTTCATGAACCTCTGCTCGTTGTTGAGGACAGCAATGAAGATTTTCGGATGCTACAACGTCTGATGCGGCGCATGTCCGTCCAGAACCCCATACATCGTTGTACTAATGGGGATGAGGTTTTAGACTTCCTCTATCAACTAGGAAGCGAAGCCTTACGCAACTCTAAAGTAGCACTAAGACCTTCTGTTATCTTGCTCGATCTGAATTTGCCAGGTATTGATGGCCGTGACATTTTAGATCGGCTCAAGCAAGACAAGAGTTTCAAGGAAATCCCCATCGTTGTTTTTACCACATCATCTAACCCCAAGGATATTGAACTGTGCTACCAAAAGGGTGCAAATGGATATCTAGTAAAGCCGATGGATGCTCAGGAACTAAAGAAGACGATTCAGGCATTTGTGGATTATTGGCTTGAAGCCAATATGCCGCCTGCCTTGGATTAATTTGTTTATTCTCTGTCGATGAGGCAGTAGGGAAAGGATAACAAAAGAGACGCCTTGGAGGACACAGAGAAATTTTTCTCTTTGAGTCACTATGTCTGCTTGTCTCTTTTAGATGCGTTTTCCCCATTTTCTTGTTTATCTTACCACTTAAATTACTTTAGAATTTCTAAAGAATTTAGATTTTATTTACACTTATTTTATATTATTTTTAGAATTATGCAATAAAAACGCAATCTGGATAAAAGGGATCTACATGGCTCCCCAATCCTCATACTTAATATGTTGGACACATGGACGCTACTCATCATTGATGATTGTGCAGCAGATCGAAAAATCTATCGTCGATATCTGTTGAAAGATCCGCACCAGTCCTACCAGATTTTGGAGGCAGACTGTGCAGAAGAAGCACTTGCTTTGTGCCAAAAAATGCGCTTTGATGTCATCTTGCTAGATTTTTGCTTACCTGATATGAGTGGGTTAGAACTCTTCGATCAGATGCAGCAGGAGATATTTGAGACTTCTGTCCCTGTGATTATGCTGACAGGACGCGGCGATGAAGAGATAGCTGTGCAAGCAATGAAACGGGGTGCATTGGATTATTTGGTCAAGCAACATCTAACACAGGATGTACTGCAACTAACAGTCCGCAACGCTATTAAGCAATCGTGCTTGCAAGCCCAACTCTACAAAACTCAGGAGAGACAGCGCTTAATTGCTACGACTGCTTTAAGAATTCGCCAGTCCCTTAACCTAGAGCAAATTTTGAATACAGCTGTAGCCGAGGTACAGCAACTTCTGAAGTGCGATCGCGTGATGGTGTATCAGTTTGCCCCAGATGCAGACGGTAAAATAGTTGCCTCCTCAGTTGAGCCATACCGCACTGTCGAATTGTGCGATCGCATTGGGGCGGGGACTGGGGAGCAGGGGAGCAGGGGAGCAGGAGAGCAGAGGAGCAGGGGGGAAGTTGCAGTAGGTTTTTCCCCTCTGCCCCTTTGCCCCTCTGCCCCTCTGCCTTTCAATTCCCAATCCCCCATTCCTTATATCTATGAGCTTGGCTTGTGTAATTGTGTCAGCCTGAAAGAGCAATTTAATACTAAGGCAAATTTGGTAGTTCCTATTAACCTGAGTAACAATGGGAACCCAACCCCCAAGCTTTGGGGTTTGTTGATTGCTCACCATAATTCCGGTGAACGACAGTGGCAAACTGATGATGCCCAAATGCTCAATGAAGTTTCGGTGCAACTAGCGATCGCCATCCAACAAGCTGAATTGCTAGCCCAAACTCAAGCAGCCCTTGCCAAAGAAAAGCAACTTAATGCATTTAAATCGCAAATTATTGCCACAGTTTCCCATGAGTATCGAACGCCGTTAACTTCAATTCTGGCTGCTGCATCAACTTTGGCAAAACATAGCCAGCAACTGGATGAGTCTAAACAACATAGGTTTTTGGGAATCATTGAACAGAAAGCCAGGTATATGTCCAAACTCGTGGATAACATGCTTTTGGTTAATCAATTTGAACTGGAAAAACCCAAATATCAGCCAATCCTGCTAGATTTACTGCAATTTTTCTCTGATCTGATAGAACAAGAGCGAGAAACAGCAGGCGATCGCCACGAATTGATTTTTAAAATTACTGGTAATAACCAAGAATTTTGGGGCGATCGCGGACTTTTGCAGCAAATTTTTACTAACTTAATATCCAATGCAATTAAGTACTCTCCAGATGGAGGTATTGTGGAATTCCACCTCATCGGTAAAGAATCACAAGTAATCTTTTATATCAAAGATCAGGGAATTGGCATCCCGATAGAAGATCAAGAAAATTTGTTTCAATCGTTCAGTCGTGGAAGTAACGTTGACACAATCCCCGGTACAGGATTAGGGCTAGCGATCGCTAAAGCTTGTGTTGAGTTACATGGTGGTGATATCACCTTATCTAGTCAAGTAGGGCAAGGAACTAAAGTTACAGTTAGCTTACCGAAGGCATTCCCAATTAGGGCAAACGCATCTAAATACTGACGAAATATCATTCTTTTTATACTCTGCGGCAGAAATTTATAGCGATCGCTCGAAAGCGACTAATGCCCATACTGGACTACACATATTTTTTGAGAAAATGAATTGTTTTGACGTTGCAATGCAACGTCTCTACAAGGGTTTTAGGTAACGCATAATTAATTTCTGGAGATGTCTACTAGGAATCTGGATTGATGCATTTGAGATGCTCACAGCCAAAAGCTTGAGTCATCATTGCAGATAGCTGTTGAGAAACTTGCCTATCAAAGTTGAGTTCTCGCATGATTTGGTCATAGGCTTGTCCCTGCGTGATCCGCTTTGCCATTTGCTCAAACTCTACCCAAGTCAAATCACTCTCAACAAATGCTTTCGCAAGCGTAATTATCAGTTCCTCATAATCATTGTCTTCCAGTTTCGTCATCATTCGGTGTTCAATTTGAAGTGAATCATCGAAACAGTAATACCAAGATTTTGGTTGTTGCTTAAGTACTCTTCGGAAAAAATCTTGCTGTTTCGAGCGACTAACAGCATGATCTGCTTCACTACATACCATTAAGATAGGGGCAGAAACACAGTCTTGAGCCTTTTCTAAAACCTGATATCCCAATTCAAGAAATATCCGTAATGCCTTAAGACGAAAACCTTTATAACCAAAATTACCAGGTGCATCTTTGTTGAACCATTCAAAGTAAATTGGCAATATTTTTATAAGTAAATCGAATAGTGAATAGCGGCTACCCAAATAAGGCGTGAACAATAAGGTGCAGTCAATCTCCTGAGGATGCTCTAAAGCTAACCAAGCAGCTAAAGTTCCACCAGTCGATAATCCACCAATCACAACTTCTTGACCTAGCGTTTTTGCAATCTGTAACCATTTAATTACAAATTGTTGATAAATCTTAATATCTGTTGGCAGAGGTGGAGGGTTTTGATGCCTCCAGTCACCGGAGCGTCCATGACCGGGTAGTAAAGGAATTAAAACATTATATCCGGTGTTAAAGAAGGCTTTACCGAGCGGCTCGAACTGGTAAGGGCCTGCTGTAAAACCATGCAAAAATAAAAAAACTTTTGATCTAAAGTCAGGGTGAATCAAAAATTTGGAACGACAGGCTTCATTCTTTAGACCCAGTGTAGATTCTAATTGGTGAACTTGCTCCAGGATTTCTGCTGTTTTTTGAATGCCAGTTTTCATTGATTCCCGGTCGTATTTACAGATATCAATTTATTTTATTAACTTAATATTTACTACGTATCTAGCAGAGGATATATTGTTATTTAGCCTGTTGGAAGTGTTAAGCTCATCCCATCCCTTTTAGGGCTGGGATTTCACATTGAATGCTAACTATCAACGGCATCAGGGTGTATCTCATCCCATTTTTAAAAAGAGTGGGTTTTCCCGACGCCTTTTTATAAAGTTTTTTCAAAAGACTTTTAGCTCTTTTATCAAGAGCAAAGTTGAAATCTTAACCAGTTTTAGCTGAGTCTGCGAACCTTATTTTGAATTCCCAGTTCACGCAGCGTCTTTGTAGGGGAAGGGATTGACCTCTGTTCTTGCAGCGAGAATAGGTCGATATTGGTCAAAGGTGCAATCGTTGTCATCTGCTCCAATCCCTACCCTATGAGTAGATTGAGGGTAGGGAGTGCCGCGATGCGTTTAAAAATAAATATTGTGATTCTTAATCTCGAATTTCTATCTTGGTAATCAGCCATTCTTTGATTGTTTTCCCGCAAGGCTCAGAACTTTGACAATCATTGACGTTTTCTATCTGATAATACATCTCTACTTTTTTATTGATGTATTTCTTTGGTTCGCAAATATCAAATGATGCACCGACACTTTCATATAATTTACCTTTTTCATCAACAACATTAACGTAGCATTTTAAGTCTCCATTACGCATATCTTTGATAGTACCCAACATTGGCTTATCGTTAGGAATTTCATTATTTTTATTATTAATAGATGTATTTTCATTTAGTGCTGAATTACTAGCCCGTTTGCTAATTTCGATACTATCTATCTTTCCTTTATTTACAGGAATAGAATCAGAATTAACTGGGGTAGTTGTTGCAATATTTGCTTGATTAAGTTTATTCTGTTGAGAAGTACTATTGTCAAAGTTACCGCAACTTGCAATCAACATAGAACAAAGAATTAATGTAGTAGTGAAAATTGCTTTTTTCATTTATTTTATGTCTATAAAACCTTATCGATGATTGTTTTGGTAAAAGTATTTTATGTGTTGTTACTTATATTATAAGTGACAAGGTGGTATTTGCTGTACATGCTCGGCGTTATCTGGATTTTGTGTGTATTATTCGGTAAAGTGCTTGCAGGATGTCTTGAAGCTGATTAGCGTGTATAATTTAATGCATGATTAAGCTTTAATTACCAAATATTAATGCTTTGAGCATTAAATAAGTATTTAATAGAGTTTAGAAGCTGTAAGTATTGATTTTGTGTTATTTCAAGGTTTTCTCAACTTAAACAAACCATTTGACTGGACTTCCCACGACTGCGTAGCGCGGGTGCGAAAATTGTTGCGCCTCAAACGTGTAGGACATGCGGGAACCTTAGATCCAGCTGCTACAGGGGTTTTACCTATCGCCCTTGGTAAAGCCACAAGATTATTGCAATATCTGCCAGAAAACAAAGCTTACAAAGCCACTATTCGGCTGGGTGTGCGTACCACAACCGATGATTTACAAGGTGAAATCATTACTTCTCAACCTTGTGCTGGATTGAGTTTGGCAGATGTGAAAACTGCACTGACGCAATTTGAAGGCAAGATTGAGCAAATACCACCTAGTTACAGCGCAATCCAAGTCGATGGTAAACGTCTCTACGACTTAGCACGCCAAGGGATAACGGTGGAAGTTCCAGTGCGAACCGTGGAAGTTTTTCAGATAGATATTTTGGACTGGAGAGAAGGGGATTTCCCCGAATTGGATGTGGCGATCGCCTGTGGTTCTGGTACATATATTAGAGCGATCGCTCGTGATTTAGGTGCAATTCTAGAAACTGGTGGCACTCTTGCCGCTTTGATTCGCACTCAAAGCAGTGGTTTCGATTTAACAGATAGTCTCACTTTGAGCGACTTAGAAACTAAACTACAAGCTGGTACATTTAAACCGATTTCCCCAGATGCAGCTTTACAACATTTGTCATCTGTTACTTTACCAGCAACATCTGCTCAAAAATGGTGTCAAGGTCAGCGAATTTCTCTAACTTTTGATGTTCCTGAAATAGTGCGAGTTTATGATGAAGAGGCTCGCTTTTTAGGTATTGGGAAATTACAAGATGAAGCGTTGATTCCCCAAATGGTTTTTGAACCGATTTCTTAAATCTGTGATAAGTTAAAAGGTTTAATTTGAGCACATTTGACCACAATGTGTAAAATTATCATCAACAGTAAATTAAATGGTAGCTCTACCCAATAACTGGGCAGATATTGAATTTGATATCATATATCAAACAACGAGTGATTTGCTAGTTTCTTTTAGCCAAGAGCAAATAAAACTGGGAATAAAATATGACTATAATGGCAAACATTTAAAAGCGATTGAGAAAGGACAAGTTCCGCCACGCGCTAATGCTGGGCTTGTTGCTTCCCAAGAAGAGGGGTACGATTTGAAATCAAAAGTGTTAGGTAAAGGCGGCGATAGGCGGTTTCATGCAAAGTTTATTGATGGTGTGTTGCACTTTCCAGGTTTGGTAACAGAACATTAGTGCAGAATAAATATGACAAGACTAGAATTAAAAAATCATCCAGTATGGCGGGATTTGACTGAAATCTTAGAAAACTTAGACGCCCGTAGACTAGTTCAAGAACATCTTGAACTATGTGATTATAAGGTTTGCGGCTACTGGGATGAGCAAGATAAATATTATGAAATAATTACTTTGCCTCGTATCCTCGAAACAGAATTAGTTAGCAGTTCTATTGGCTTTACTCACAAAAAACGGTTTCTAAAGCTAAAGTTTGTTTTCACAATCTCTGGTATTGATGCTATATATCAGCCAAGTCATAATGCTCAAAGAATTGGTGAGTTGCTTCTTGTCTATGATGAAAATCTAGAATTTGTAGATGAAAATTGGCTTTTAGATATTAATTCCCCTTTTTTGGATATCAAACTTCCTCATACCTGAATACTGTAGCAGCTTGGACTGTAATCGAACACTGCAATGCTTGGCAGCTAGCCCTATGACAAGATTAGAAAAATAATAAATATAACGAACTATTATGACAGAAAGTCTAGATCGAATTGAAACAATCCTAGAGCAGACAGCAGAAAGTGCTGAAACGATCGCTAGACAGGAGAACGACGAGTAATGAGCGATCGCCATCCTACCACTGCTGCACGTCTCAATGTTTACATCCAAGGTCAAGGATTCCCCATTCTGGGCTTACATGGTCATCCTGGCACTGGTCGTAGTCTTTCTGTATTTACCAATCATTTATCAAAACGTTATAAAACTTTTGCCCCTGATTTACGTGGATACGGCAAAAGTCGCTGGAATGGTAATTTTGATATGAATGATCATTTGACTGATTTAGAAGCGCTACTAGACCGCTTTGAGATTGAAAAGTGCCTAGTATTGGGATGGTCACTTGGGGGCATTCTGGCAATGGAACTGGCATTACGTTTGCCAGAGCGCATTACAGGGCTGATTTTGGTGGCGACAGCCGCAAAACCCCGTGGCAGTCATCCTCCTATTACTTGGCAGGATAATTTATATACTGGCGTTGCTGCCCTAATCAACTACATAAAACCGAGTTGGCAATGGAATATTGAAACTTTTGGCAAGCGATCGCTTTTCCGTTACCTAATTCAACAACATACATCTACCACTTACAACTACATCGCCACTGAAGCAGTACCAGCTTATTTGCAAACCTCTCCTGCTGCTAGTCGCGCCCTTTACAGTGCAATTCAATCGGGATACAACCGACTTCTAGATTTGCAACAAATACAATGTCCTAGTTTAGTACTTGCTGGTGAACAAGACCGCCATATCACATCTAATTCCAGCTTAGAAACTGCTCAACACCTCAACAATTCTCAATGGCAGTGCTATCCCAACACCGCCCATCTTTTTCCGTGGGAAGTCCCCCAGCAGGTACTGAATGACATTGACCATTGGCTCGAAGTTCATCCGCAGGTAATTGGGAGTCAATAGTCGAATTTTTAAAAAATTTTGACTATTGACGAAGGAGAAATGGAGAGTGAAGATATGGTGACGCGGTGAGTGAAAAAGACGCAGTAACACGGTAAAAGAATTCTCAGTGTTTCCGTGTCTTTGCGTCCCTATATCCTCGCGTCCTATTCATTCTCTGGCCTAACTAACTTAAATCTGACCGCCAAAGGCAGGCTGTACTTTGCGGTCAAATCTTTCCCCCAAGTCTTCAGCGATTGTTAAGGTATTAGGTTTGCAACGCTTGACATTCACAGAAATTCCCGTAGCTCCTTCGATCTCCAAATCTTCTATATATCCAATGCTTGACAATCTTGCTTCAGAAGAATTTAGAAATGGGCCGAAGTAGTATGTGCAACGGGGATTTTGCGTCACAATCTCTACCCACCAAGCCAAGCCGAGGGAGTCGAATGTGTTAATTAACACTTCCTTGAGGTTATGCCAAATGGTTTTCATGGTTTTCGCGAGTTTATAAACGTCTACAGGGTGTTAAACGATATGTTGCTTTATTATGATTTACATTTCTTTATACTCTGTTAGCGTTATTTTTTCAAAGAATTTTTTTGTAATTTATCTAGATGCAGGGTATTTAGCGATCGCTGGCGATAAACTTCATAAAGCGCCATTCCTGCTGCTACAGAAGCATTCAGACTAGGAGTCTTACCTTGTAGAGGAATCGATACTAAAAAATCACAGGAGCGTTGAGTCAACATACCCAGACCTTCACCTTCTGAGCCGATGACCAAAACTATTGGGCCAGTGAAATTGACTGTATGCAAGGGTTCACTGCCACTTGCAGCAGTGCCATAAATCCAATAGCCAGCTTCTTTTAATTCTTCTAAGGCGCGGCTGAGGTTGACAACTCTCGCTACAGCAAAATTTTCTAAAGCGCCTGCTGCCACTTTCATGACAGTGGAAGTGATCCCAGATGCCCTTCTTTGGGGAATCACCAATCCTTGAGCACCTATTGCTTCGGCGGTGCGAATAATTGCTCCCAAGTTGTGGGGATCAGTAATTCCATCAGCTACTACGATTACGGGATCGGTTACAGCTTTTGCCTGTTCAATTAAATCCGGCAATTCGATGTAAGCGTAGGGAGCAACTTGTGCTGCCACACCTTGGTGATTGGCCCCGTTAGTGAGATAGTCTAAACGCTTGGGTTCAACCTCATCAATAACTGTGCCATTTTCCTTTGCTTGCAAGAGAAAATGGTGAAAGCTGGGATCGTAGCGCAGACGGGTAGTAATCCAGATCCGGTTGAGATTGCGTTGATTTTGCAACGCACTCAATACTGGATGACGACCGTAGATGAGATCGCTATCTTCTTCTATCGGTTGTGTAGATACAGGCGGCTGGGAAAAGTTGCTATTTCGTTGCCGAGAGTTGCCAGAAACGGAGTTGCTATCTATTTTCCTGGGATTACGAGTGGGATTAGCAACAGAGATAGGATTGCTATCTATTTTCCTGGGATTACGAGTGGGATTTGCAACAGAGGTAGGGTTGCTATCTATTTTTCTGGGATTGCGAGTGGGATTAGTAATAACACGCTTACCCTGAATTTTTACGGGTTGCCCACGATTGGATTCGTTAGAAGTCTTGACTTTTCTCGGTTTATTTTGCATTTGAGTTATGGATATAGCGTATGGTTCATACCGATTACCTTAGTTTCTGGAACCTAATCTACTGCTTTAGCTATTATTGGGAAATTGAGTTTTCACTCTTTTTCTACATGAAGCATTTGCAACAGTTCGGTTAGACGCTGGTAATCGGTGAGATATAAGTAGCCTATTAAGGTTTCTAGACTAGTTGCCTGTTGATATA
This sequence comes from Nostoc sp. UHCC 0251, assembly GCF_034932245.1. NCBI lineage: Bacteria > Bacillati > Cyanobacteriota > Cyanophyceae > Nostocales > Nostocaceae > Nostoc > Nostoc sp. UHCC 0251. The sequence goes on along the minus strand of NZ_JAYGHD010000018.1, from coordinate 18,934 downwards.
TTTCGGGATTAAGTCGCTTAGGGCGTCCTGTAGCGGCGTTTCTACCCCGTCGGACAATTTCTAATTCGGTGTCCTTTAGCTGAGGAATCAGCGATCGCAAATGTAGCGCTTGTGTTTCCGCTCTTACCTGCTCCACTACCAGACGATGGTAAATTCCTGACCGCTGCAATGGCAGCAGATAGAACATTCTAACATACAACTCATAAATTGCATCCCCCAAATATGCTAAAGCAGTAGGAGAAATTTGTTGCACTTGTGAGAGGGAAATCTGTTGGAATGGCGCTGTTGTTGTCAAGAGTGCTTCAGTCCAAGATAAACTCTGTTTGGGAGTTTCATCTTGTCCATCTAATAGCTCTTCCTCCTGTGACTTCACAAATAAATCATTCCTTGACGGGCTACATTTGGCAGGCATTCTTTGCAAAGATTGATTTTTCTGAAGTAGGCCATAATACTATACTTAGCATAATCAATACTATCAGAAATACTTACTAATTCTATCTTTTTGATTGAGAAGAAAGCATTTTAAATTACCGTGATGTCAACGCCCATAAACCAAATTTTGCCTACTTGTGGTCTGTGCCTAAGATAGGGTAAAATTATGACATCAAACTCACCCTGTTACTTGATTGCATTGCCATGCTTACTTAGTAAGCGACAATAGCGACGATTTTTAACTATACAGTATCAAGTCAAATTTACCCATAACAAATCTGCTGGCTTTGTATTTCTTACAAATTTCTCAGATTTAATTGTTTATTTGATATTCTAGCCAACAATTACATACCCGAAGAACTGGGTTTCTATATTTTTATTATTGCTCAACTTTAAACATAATAGCTTACCTGGCTTTATGCCTCTCCCACAAGGAGAGAGGTTTCCTGCCAGAAGTTTTAAAAATCAAGCTATCCGACGTTGAATCTGGATAGCCGAATTGGTTCTCTCGGTTCAAGGAATCAAGACTACTTGACGTTTTCTAGAGCTTCTTCAACTGATTTTTGCAGGGAGAGAAACTTCTCTAGGCGAACAAGCTTGACCGTTTGAGTGACCCGGGCATTCGTGACAATTTGCAAGGTGCCTTCAGCAGTTTGAGCCTGCTTGGCTAGCTGTACCAGAGCACCCAAGCCAGAGCTATCAATAAAGTCGATTTGTGAGAGATCCAAAATAATATGCTTAGGACCCTCATCAATCTTACTGCCAAGTACCTTGCGAAATGTCGGCTCAGAAAAGGCATCTAACAAACCTGTGAGGCGGAATAGCTGACAGTTATCCCGGACTTCACGAGTGCCCCTCAGGCTAACGGTTAGATTTAGTGGCTCAGCAATAATTCCCTCCTCATGAGTTAAAGTGAACGCTCAAGTATAGATGGTTTTTGAGCAAGTTGTCTACAATCTGCTGGAATTGGGCATTGGGCATTGGGCATTGGGCATTGGAAAACTCTTCCTCATAACCCATAATCCATTTCCCATTTTTGACTCCCTATTGCCTATTGCCTATTGCCTATTCCCTATTCCCCATTCCCTATTCCCTATTCCCTATTCCCTATTCCCTATTTTTACCTCACTTCGGCTGCCACGGCTTGACGTGCTGTTCGCATGGCTTGAACAAATTGCTCAAACAAGTAATCAGCGTCGTGAGGGCCAGGACTGGCTTCTGGGTGATATTGGACGGAGAACACAGGTAGAGACTTGTGACGTACCCCGGCAACGGTGCGATCGTTTAAGTTCAGGTGGCTGATTTCCACAACCGCTGTAGGCAAAGAATCTGGGTCAATAGCAAAGCTATGGTTTTGGCTGGTAATTTCTATCCGTTGTTGTAAACCAGCTGGCTGATTTAAACCACGATGACCAAATTTGAGTTTATAGGTTTCTGCCCCTAGTGCATGACCTAAAATTTGGTGTCCCATACAAATACCAAAGATGGGCTTTTCACTTAACAGAAGCGCTTTGGCAGTTGCAATACCTTCAGTGACGGCAGCCGGATCGCCAGGCCCATTAGAAAGAAACACACCATCTGGATTGTAATTGAGGATTTCTTCTGGTGACGTATCAGCAGGTACAACAATTACCCGACAACCGTAACTTGTTAAGCGACGCAAAATATTGCGTTTTACACCAAAGTCAAGGGCAACAACGGTAAACGGTTCCCCAAGATTTTCCGCAGCCTCAGAGTTGAATTCCCAGGCTGGAATTGTCGGATCTGACCATTCATAAGCTGTTGGGGTGGTAACTTCCCGAACCAGATTTAATCCTGCCATGTTGGGAGCCGCTTGTACCTGCTCTAGCAATTCCGCTTCATCGAGAATGGTTGTGGAAATGCCACCGTTCATGGCTCCAAACATCCGAATTTTGCGGGTGAGGGCGCGGGTATCAATGCCGTAGATCCCTGGTACCTGGTTTTGCTTCAGGTAGTCTGGTAAGGATTGTGTCGATCGCCAGTTACTCGGCCGGTGACAAATATTCCGAGCGATCGCACCCCGTACTTGAGGGCCATCTGATTCCTCATCTTCAAAATTGACGCCAGTATTGCCTAATTCAGGATAGGTAAAAATGACAATTTGACCGCAGTAACTTGGGTCAGTCAGGACTTCTTGGTAGCCTGTCATACCAGTATTGAACACCACTTCTCCGATCGCGGTTCCCGTAGCACCGAAAGACCAACCGCGATAAGTGGTTCCATCAGCCAGGACAAGTAAAGCAGGTATTGCGTCAGACAGGGGCATAGTAAATTGGGGAGTGGGGAGTGGGGAGTGGGGATCGGGCATTGGGCATTGGGAAAACTCTTCCCTATTCCCTATTCCCTACTCCCCATTCCCCAATACTGCGATTGTTAATTATCCCATGAGTTGAGCAATTGGGAGTTTTTAAAATACTTAATTAAAATTAAAAGGGAATTAAATTAGCGGGAGTGGCTTTGGCAAAGCTTGGGTGGTTAAAATTAATTATGCTTCAGTCTTTTTTATCCCGTGCAACCCTAATTTTTCTATCAAGCGCTTTAGCGGTTTTGTGTGTTGCCTGTAGTGAAGACCAACGGAACACGGCGACTGGTGGCAATGAGCAACCCGCGCCAATTGGGGATCAGGCGTCAGTACAGCCTGCCGTCGAACCAGCAACACCAGCAGTTACTCCTACCCCAGAACCACAATCGCTAGAGCCGTCTGAAAGTGAACCAAGTCTTTTTGAAATGGGGCTAGACAAAGCCGTTGGCGCTTGGAGTATCAGCCGATCTGCTCAATCTCCAGGTGATTGGATTTTGGTGGCAAATCAGTACCAGGATGCGATCGCGCTGATGCAAAAAGTGCGGCGACAAAGCCCAGAATTTGCGATCGCTCAAACCAAAATCACTGAATATCGCCGCCAAATTAAATATGCCCGACAGCAAGCTGCTCCTCGCCCTGTGAGCGTTACCGAACCGAAGAGGGTAGTAGTTGTAGTTCCCCAGACAAGAACCACACCAAAGTTCACCTTACCTCTATCGCCTCCACAAGAAACAAAACCGTTACCAACAGAGCCAGGTTTGCCCTCATCAGTAGTGGTGATTCCAGATCAGGAAGTATTTACAGCACCGATTAAAAGGCGACTTGGTGGAACGCCAATTGTCGAAGTTACTTTTAATGGGCAGCAACAATTTGAAATGATTGTGGACACAGGAGCCAGTGGCACTGTAATTACCCAAGAGATGGCAAATACCTTGGGAATAGTGCCAGTAGGGAAAGCTAAGGCAAATACCGCTAGTGCAAGAGCTGTAGAATTTCCTGTGGGCTATGTCAATTCGATGGCAGCTGGCGGGGTAATAGTGAATAGAGTAGCAGTTGCGATCGCAGGTGCGGAACTAGAAACTGGACTTTTAGGACATGACTTTTTTGGTAACTACGATGTCACCATCAAACGTAATGTAGTAGAATTTCGCCCGCAATTGCGATCGCAATTGCGATCGCAAATCAATTCCCCAGAAACTCAACTAACTGCTCCAACTTCGTCCAAGCAGCCCCACTTTGTAGAATATCCTTAGCGATTTTAATTCCTTGGGCGTGATCTAGCAGTGCGATCGACCCCGCTACTTGTAGCGCCAACGAGGCATTCAACGCTACTGCGTCCTGTTGCGCCTGAGTTCCCTTACCTTGGAGTACTGCCTTTAGAATCACCGCATTCTCTTGGACATCTCCACCCCGAAGCATACCTATGGGAGCAGGTGTTAGATCCAAATCTAGAGGATTAATGCTAGTTAACTGCACTTCTTTGTCTGATAACACCGCCAAATCAGTTAAATCTCCTAACCCAGCCTCATCAAGTTTTTCTCGTCCGTGCAGCACAATCGCCTTTTCCTTGCCCAAATTCTGTAAAGCTTCGGCAACTGTTGCCAAAAGCTTAGGAGTAAATAAGCCCACTACCTGCCCAGTTGGATGCAAGGGATTTACTAACGGTCCGAGCAAATTAAAAATTGTTCGCACCTTCAAAGTCCGCCGTAATGAGGCAACCGCCTTAAGTGCTGGATGCCAACCAGGGGCAAACAAGAAAGTGATCCCCACCTCTTGTAGTGCGGCTTGTACTTTTTCGCTGGATGCACTCAAGTTTACACCCAAGGCTTCCAATACATCTGCGCTCCCCGTGAGACTTGACGCTGAACGATTACCGTGTTTGGCAACAGGTACGCCAGATGCAGCAGCAACAAAAGCAACAGCTGTGGAAATATTAAAGGTTGATGATCCATCTCCACCAGTGCCACAGGTATCTATTACAGTGCCGAGTTCTAAGTGCTGAGTGCTGACTGGGGAACATTGAGATTGTAATACTTCAGCCATGCCGGTTAACTCGTCGGCAGAAATGCCTCTAAAGTTCAGCGCTGTTAAAATAGCCCCTGATAACTCTGGGGGAACCGCTTCACTGAGCCAACCTTGCATCAATTCAGCAGCTTGAGTACGGGACAAAGATTGGCCATCTATTAATTGTTGCAGCAGGACATACCAGCTAGCAGAGGATTCTTGAGCAGGAATTGCGGGAGTTATCATAGCTAAGGTTTGTATGTTGTAGCTATATTGAGAGCTATGGGGTTATCCTACCGGAAAATTGGAAGCTATCAAAGTAGGTTTAAATCTCAAGGCTTAATTGCAAAGCTGGATTAGCAACATCCTGAACTTGTGATTTTTTTTCCAAATCAAGTTTAACTTCGTAGTTAGTAATGAATAACTCTTTTCCTTTAGCCGCACCACTCTGCTTATAGTTATTCATGCCATACTGTAATTCCCACTCTGAGATATTAGCCCATTGAAAATTTTCTCGAATATGTAGTGAGTCATCATAGGTTATTAGCCAGCGATGATCACATTGTTGCAAAAGGTTAGCAAATCTCTGATGTTCAAAAGAAGTGTGCAAGTCACCGTCTTTGCCATATAGCTTTGATTTAGTAGCGCTAAAATATGGTGGATCTAAAAAGAAAAATACATCTTTCCCTTCTGATTTTAAGGGGTGGCTGTAATCCAAATTAGTAATTTGCACATTTTTGTTCAGAATATATTCTAATTTTTCTAATCGTTCTATTGAAGAATCAGTAAATCTTTTATGAAAAGCTTGTTCAGAAAAACCACCTGATTCTACAGTTCCTGAAAAAGTGATTCTGTTGAGAACGAAAAACCGAACTGCTCTTTCTAAATCAGATAAATTATTGACATCTACACTAGTTAATTCTGTAAAGAGTAATTTACCATCTGTATATTTGACTTTAATATGTCGAATTTCTTTAACTAACTGGGCTATATCTGATTGGGCAAACTTCCAGAATAAGAAGAGTTCGCGGTTTAAGTCGTTAATCCAAATCTTGATATCGGGAAACTTTTGCCTTAAATAAATAAATACGGAACCACCACCCACAAAAGGTTCTCGAAATTCCGAAAAGCTCTCTGGCAAGTATTCAACTATCTGATTTATCGCTTTTGACTTACCACCAGGATATCGCAGAGGGCTTTTGAGCATAATTAAAAATCGTCACACTTGGGGTAATAACAAACGTCGAAATCCCTCCTGCTCAAAATGGCGATCGGTTGTTAATGCCTCAGTGACACCACGCTGACGCATCAACACAAAGCTAACAGCGTCACATAAAGAATAGGTTTTGTCTTGCCGCGCCATTAAAAGTTGAACAGCTTCTCGATGCAACAACTCATTGATCCATACCGTCTCAATGTCTGAATTTTCTAACAAATCAATAATAAATTGTAGCGCTGCTGTACGTGGAAAGCGACGAACCTGAGCTAATGCAATAAACTCTGCCAAAACATAGCTGTGAGTTAAGCTAACACTGACATTATCCAGAAACTCAACTGCTTTTTGATGTTCTGGTTCACCACTGTGGACATAGCAAAGTAGCCCAGATGTGTCAAGTAGAAGCACTTAATTTGTTTCCTCAGATGTATCGCTGTATGCTTTGACTAAATCAGCATCAATGCTTTCATTTTCTGCTCCTGTAGCGTAACCGAGGTTAATGCTTCCAGCATGACTTCGGAAACGCTGGCGAGCGGCTTCTTTTTCTGTTTTGGCTTGCGAGGTTTCACGTCTTAGAGAACCATACTGCTGTTCTATGGAAGTAGCTACCAATTCCGCAAGAGATACGCCTGCGACCTCGGCTTGTTGTTGCAATGCCGCATAAACTTCATCACTTAATTCAAAGCTTAAAACCTGACTCACCGCACTACACCTCAGCTACTATATGTAAGCATGTCATATTAACTTAGTTTATCAACAACAGATAGCCTTTTTCTTTATAGTATAAATATTGAGCTACCAGCCAGTAGAGATTAACCACTCTTGTTAGAAATAATTGTAATTCTTATGTGAAATATCCAGGGCAATTTTCTTGTCTCACCAAAAGCTTAAATTATCTATTCAAAATTCCTACAATCATCTACTTAGGATTATTGTTATGCCCCGTTCTGCACCCTACCAACCTTTGTTGTTGCGAATTCTTCACGGCTTAAGTGGAATTTTAGTTATCGCGGCAATTATTACCGGATTTTTGGTTTACAACACTTACGATCGCCGATTTGGTAAAATACCATTTCCTCAAATTGGGGATATTCAGGGCATTCACGGCACTTTTGCATTATTTTTCTTGCTTATTCTCCCTGCTTTTGCCCTCTATAGCTTTCATGCTGGACAAAAGCGCCTACTTCAATCTGATTCTTTGCAGCAACTAACCGAGGTGGGCAAGCCGATTTGGTGGGTTAGCTTGCAACGTCTAGCAAATACTCTCATGCTGATTGCTGCTATTTTGGCTGTGAACTCTGGCAGGATGATGAAGGAAGAGTGGCTTCCAGCAGGGCAGCTACATCATATTTGGTACTCCCTCCACCTTTGCGCCTGGGTTGTGATGGTTGGCTGTGTGGCGATTCATGTTTTGATGTCTACCAAGGTGGGTGGTGCGCCGTTGTTACTCTCAATGTTTTCATGGAAGTTTCGCCCAGAAGATAGCCCTGCTAAATGGTCTAGTCGTTTCCGTGCTTGGTTGACTAGCTTACAGCCTAACTTTGGTGTGGTAATGAATAATTTTATGCAAAACAATTTTTACCTCAGAATTATTGAGGTGATTGTGTTGGGTGGAATTCTGACAGCGTTTGTCTTACCTGTATTTTTTCCCGGTAGTGAGTCATAGGTAATTTGCTGTTACTGCATAGCTTGCCACCGTAGGCGATCGCAAACCTGTTAAGATAAAACTACGTATCCGTAATATCTCCAAGTAAAGTTTATGTTGCATTTTCGTAAAAACCTGTTACATTACTTTACAGGCAGTAATAACTGTCACAACATAAAAGCTCGGAGTATTATTTATGGCAGACGTTAAGAAGACTACGCCTTCGGTTTCAGAAGATCCTAATGCTTTGCGCTGGGGCTTCACTCCTCAGAGCGAAAATTGGAACGGTCGTTTTGCAATGATTGGTTTTTTATCTGCTGTTGCACTTGAAGTGTTTTCTGGTCAAGGGATTTTACACTTCTGGGGCATTTTATAAATTTAAACGTTTTTACCTTCATTAGATTATGAGGCAAGGCGGGGATTCGCAAAATCTTCTGCCTTGCCTCATAATCTCAAGAATTAGAGACGCGATAAATCGCCGTCTCTACAAGGAATATATCCATCAATTCTTTATTGACAGACTACTAACGTGATGAGCGAAATATTACACGACCTGGAGATTCTTCTTGATTAATTCGCGCATATACTCGCAGACAAGTTAAGACTTCGCCAGGAATACCACCACAGTCTAGTTGTAAGTCATCCTTGGATGAAGCACAGATATCTGCATAAAGTCCCGATAATTGGCGAATTCGCACTTCATTACCTGCATTAATAGCTTCATCAGCGACTTTCTTCAGGATGCGCCGTGATTCATGTTGTAGCTTTCCCCACCAAGAATAGCGTTCAGTCGGTGGTACAAATACTAGGGAATGTATTGCTTCGTCCATGTCAATCCAAGCACGGAGAATTGACAGGGGATCAGTGTTTTTCTCTGCTTTTTGGGTGCGTTGGAAGCGATCGCTTAAAGCATCAATATATTGATCGCGCTGTTCTGGTTTGGAGTGTAAAGAAATTACATCAAAGCTAAAAACGCTCTTTAAAGCATGATGTAAATCTGGGTCTATTTCAATAAAATTCATATATAAAAATAGGAATGCCGCTGGTAAATCGGATATATTACCTTGCGTATTCTTCGGATTGGAAAGTGCTTGTTGGTATAAGCATAATCCCTGAGTTTGAACAGTACCACTAAGACCGGGGTAGATAATTTCATCGCGGATAAAGGGAAGTTGATAGAGATTAGAATTATCTGCGATCGCACCAACTTCTTGAGCTAAATCCAAGGTGCGCGATCGCCAAGTTGCAGCCAAATCTTCTGGGACTCGCAATAGCTTGCGTTGAATCTCATTCCATAAATCTGAGTCCGTTGTGCTTTGCAGTTGGGAATTACCCAGATAATAATTAAGTTCTGAGTCAGAATCGAAAGCTTCCCGCAGGTGACTGAGTTTTAAATCAGCTGGCGCATCTTCCCAACCAATATTTTGTTGTGGGGGTTCAGGTTCCAACAGGTTATGAAGTTCTTGCAGCACCTCGTTGCATATTTTAGCTCCTGGATCTAGTGGTAATTTTGTGCGAGCCTGATTTAAAGTAGCCTCTAGTCCATACAAACTAAACCGCAGTAACCGGGCTAACTCTGAGTTTTCTAACTCTAATAATTGACGCAAGTGCTGCATGAATCTCACCTCCAAATATTTTTATAGCGAATTAAACTTGGCAAACCTCTGCGCCCCTTAGCGTTTACTTTGCGCCCCTACCCTGCGGGAAGGCGAAGCGCCTATGCGTTTAAAAATCTTAATTTTTTCAACGCAGAGGAACGCAAAGGTTTAATGCAATTAATGTATACCGCAAAAGGGATCGCGTTCTTTATCAACTTCATTGGGCTGCAATTCTAATTCGGCAAGATAAACGCATCCCTCTTGTTTTAGGCATTCCTGACTGTTTGATGTCCAGTAAGGGACTTCACCGGCGTGCATCCTCAGAATACCTTGATCGTCGAGAGTTACACGATATTGGCAAGGGTAATCTGTTGTTACATCAGGTTTGCTGAGTGCGCCAATTCTTATCCATTTTTTGCTGTTGGTTTCGGCATCTGTTTGATAAATATAGAAAGTGTGTTGGCCAGTTTGGGGGAAGGGAGGTAAGGGATTACTAATTAACCCAATTCCTGGTTCTGTCACACCATCGCGCAGATAGTGAAATTTTTGGAATAATTTACTTCCATCATTTCCTACTTCAAATACAAGATGATAGGCGTCTGGTTGATCAACAGTTGCGGACTCAAGAACATTGACGGCAATATCACCATCATTTAAATCTTTATTGAAGCCTTCTACAGCAATATTCCAGTTCAATTTACCATCAGCAAATAGCGCTGAAGTTTCTGAAACTACCGATTCTAAATCAATGCCAGGAATGTCAATTAAATAATGGGGATTCCCCTGACAAAGCAACACACTAAATTCAAGGGTTTGGTCAATCTCAAACTGAACTTTAATTTTTTTCAGAAACTCTGCTTCTTGCATTCCCAGTTTATTCATCAGGTTTTTACCGTCGAAGCTACCCCATAATCGTAAATCTCCATCCTCGTAGTCTTGACGGTAAATAATATTAGTTAATTGGATTCCTTGCCATGCAGTCCGAACCTTGGCGACAGTTTCCCAAGGTGCTAGTTGATATAGTTCTTGTCCAGCCTTGAATATGGTTAGTAAATCGTTACTTTGGGTTTTGCGTTTGAAGTTGCAGGGTAAATAATAAAACAGGTTTTTGACATCAATTTCTAGCTGGTTGGCTCCCTTACGCAGCAAGCTTTTTGACTCTTCTGGATCGAACCTTAATCTTCGTAGTTTCTCGGCGTAGCAAGCACCGGCGGAGGTGGCTAATTTGGTAAATTCCAACACAAAGGTAATTCGCTCTGGATTCCACACAAAATATGGTGACTTACTAAATTCTTGATATATTTGGCGCTGAACTATGTCTAAATTACAAGTTTTTCCAGACAGAATTAACCAATCAACTTTTTGAGAATTCCAAGAGTCTTTGTTGACATCATCGGGGCGCAAGCGACTTTCCATTAATCCTTTGGCAATACCGATCGCTTCTTTAATTCCTGAAATGGCGGCTCGTTCAAATTGCTGGTTATCTAAAGTGACGCAGATGCTATTTGGATCTTTAACTTGTAATTTAACGGTGCTTTGGGTGAGCAGTTCGGAAATTTGCTGTTCAGAAAGTGTGAAGGTTAATAGAGAATTTTCTGCTGGTGGCTTTTGCCCAAGTTTAAGTTTTGCTGCTTCTGCATAATCCCAGAGAATATAAAAAGATTGCAGGCGTTGAGGTGCTTGTTGCCAACGGGTGGGTAATACTTTCTCGGCAGTATCGAGGGCATCTTTGTAAGCAATATCACCTTCTGGATTCTCTTTATCCAGACATTTTAAAAGACTGCCAGTTTTGAATTTACCTTGTTCTAAAAAGCGCTCATTTAACTCAGAGCTAATTAAATCTTCTAGTTTTTCGCTTTCAATATCACCTGTTGTAACTGCTGTCAATAAAAAATCTGCGATCGCAACTTTTAATAATCTAAAAATTCGCAGTGTAATTAACTCGCCACCTAACTGTAAATGACCAGATGAACCTAATAGTTTGGGTGTGAGTTTATAGTAACGTCCTCCTAAACCTCGGTCTTCATAATCGGCAAAGGTAGGGGTTTTATCCTCTAAAGTCAGTTCAATTAAAGCTAAATCTGTGGTTCCCCCGCCAATATCCAAGACGAGAACATTTTGTGACCATTTGTTTCCTGCTTGGCGACAACGAGTTTTGAATGACTCAATCCCAATGTTGAGATTACCACCAAATTCTCGCCATAAAAAGAATATCGCCACAGAAACAGCTTCATCATAAGCAGTTTGGACATCATCGATACCCAACTGCTCAACTAATTCCTTAACTTCCTTGCGAACAACTGGTGGGGCGACAGTGGGATAGGTGACAACTGCTGTTAAAAAATCTCCTTCTGAAAACCGGCGTTGGGCGCGTTGGCGGTAATCTTCAGTTAACTCGATTAAATGCGCCCAAGCAGATTGAATTAGTTGATTAGCAGTAATTAATTCTTCTTCACCATCCAAAATAACTGGAAACAACCGATCTTGACCAAAATAGCGTTTGGGTGAATGGTGAAACCTGCTGATAATTTCCTTTAAAGAACCGCTTGTACCTTGAGCGATCGCTTTTTTTCGGTTATCTCTAGCTTCCCTACCCATCCGCAGTTTTAAGTCTCCTAAGTGCGAAATTTCCGCCTCGCTGGGAATTTCCGTATCGCGGCGATCGATATCCAGCACAACTGGGATCAAATTTTGCGACTCTAGGGTAGGGACGCGAAACACCTCATGATAAATTTGGTAAAGTTTTTTGCTGACAGCACGGCGGAACCTCTCGCTGTTTCCTAAAGAAAGTTCAATTTGGCGGATTGCTTCCAAAAATCGCTCTTTATTGTCAGTTTCAAAAACTTCACTCAATCGGCTGGGTTCTATCTCCAGATTTTTACTAATTTCTACAATAAACTTTTCCCAATCATCATCGCTGACATCTGGTAAAGCCACGGAGGCGGGAGAACTCAGCCATTGTGATAAGCGATCGCGCAGCCGCATTTCTTGTTCTTTGGGTAAAATTTCTGCGATCGGTACTTCAATTGGATCGAAAAGTGTAACTGTGGAATTCGATGTCCCAAAATCTAAAGCAAACCATCCTGGAAATCTTTTTTGTTGTTTCTCGCTTGGTTCTTGATCGCTATATTTATTGAGTTGAAAAGGGTTCATTATATTATCACTTTCTGTTGTTTGTTTTATAGCTGGCTAAAAACTGTAATGTTGTATTATAAAATTACAAATTTAGAGAATTTTTGTGGTAAAGACTTTTAATTTTTGGTCTTGTACCACTGATTCTCTTTAGCACTAGCTTTTTGATTTGGCGCGATATCTACGGCGGGCTACGCTTAACCGATCGCAATCAGTCACTTTCTGATTTAGCTCATCTCAAATCATCTAAGTAAGAAACAGCAGCAAGTTCTGAAATAATCTGTAACCAAGTAGGAATCGCTATCTCAGATGGCAATTCTCCAGCCGCCAGATATCTCAGCAAAGTTTCTTTTTTTGAGAGGTTTTGTAAACTAGGGATAATTTGATCCAAAATACCTTCTATTTCAGCATTAATTTGCTGATTAACTTCGCTAACATACTGTACAAGATGGAGGCTAGCGCTAGCAGTAATTTCATCTCGCAGCCGCAGTACTAAAAGTTGGTGGTTGCTCGATCTAGGTAAACCTTGGCTTTTCTCTGGTGCCCAGTCAAAGATTTGACCAACGTTGTGTTTATCGTCTTTACGTGCTAAAGGAAAGATAATTTCGGGTGCAACGGTTTTGTCTTTACTAGTGATTTCGGAAATGATTGCTTCTTTCCATTCGTTAGGATCGCATCCTAGTAATAATTTGTAAAAGAGATCAGCATCTTCAAAACCAAATTTTTCTTCGATTTCTTGCTCCATTTCTGGATGAAAAAATGCCTGCAATTGTTCGCGTTCTGGAGCTACATAATTTGACAATTGATTCAACAAATCTACCACCGCTTGATGGATGCGATCGCGGGCAAAATCTTCTACTTCTTTAACAGTTTTCTCAAATACTGGATAAAAATCATCGCTTTTAGTTGGAAGGGAACTATTTACACGGTTTCCTCGATCAAACAGTTTCCCGGCTGCACCTTTAGATTCTGCCAGAGCGATCGCTCCATTGTTGGCTTTGTTGAAGAGTAAAGTCCACTGGTTCCAATTGAGGATTCTAAAAGTGAGTTCGTCTTTTACTACATCGCTGACGACAATACCGCGCCGATCTTTGAGTGGTTCTTTCCCTAAATCTTTTTGGAAATTCCTATAAATTTTATCCAAACTTTCGACCACAAAGCGCAACTCGATGAAGGCGGGACTATCACCTGTAGGGATACCTTGCTCGTGAATTTCATCTATGATGTCCTTCAAGTGATCTTGTTGCTGACTCACCACATCAGCCGATCTCCGAGTATCTTCATACAGTTGCTTCAGACCATGAGTAGCTACATGAGTTTGAATCAATTCCCGCAGCTTACTAAGTCCTCCATCTTGGCTAAAGTAACCTAGCTGTCTACCCAAATAACTGCGAGTGTTAGATCCTAATAGTTGTTCACTTAAGCGGTGCCATTTTTCTTGTAACCGTTTAGACCGATCTAGATAATCAGGATAATCCAAGTTAGCCAAAAACTCTGTTGAGCCGGCTTTCACGCTACTAGAACGTTTTGCCAATTCAGCTAGTCCCAACAGTGGCGATAGTAAAACAATGCGGTCTTTTTGGGTTGTAAACGCTTCTGCACCGTCAATGGTAGTTTGCAGAACTTTGAGTTTTTGGAAAACGGTTTCCTCTTGTAAATGGCTATCTTCAATCAGTTGGTCTAGTTCTCTTTCGCCACCTTCGCTGTCTAGGGGTAGTTGATCGAAGCGACCTACACCTACGAGAATTAAATCTTTCAGGTCTTGTCCCGGTCGCTGCTGCTGCATCATAGTGAAGATTTTATTGGCGCGATCGCTCCCTGGAGATTTACCATTTAGCAATACCAAAATTGTCTGTACTTCTGCCAATTCTCGCAGCGACAAAAAGGTATCCCTAGCCCCCGAATTAGCAGCCCCCAATCCCGGAAAGTCGATGAGAATAAATTTAGCTGCACCTGCAAAATCCCAAATTTCCCGTGATATTTTTACATCAATATCCACGCGGCGGATGAGTGGAAAGCTGTTTTGCAATAACTTCGTTGGTAGCCTCTGGGGTGGACTCGGTAATCGGATATGCGCTGGCGGTAGATCCTCAAATTTCAGAGTTTGGATTGCCATTGGTTGTTCGACCAGCTGTAGCCCTTCGCGGGCGGTAATAGCATCAATCTGGTAGCGCCCACCACACATAACTTCCCCATAGGCTTGATAAGCCCGCAGGAATAATACCAACTCCCGGAGTAAATAACGTAGCTCTAAATTATTACTGCTATTCCATGCTTCTTCACACCAGCCAATAATATCTGTGCCAGAGTTGAGTTTCGATACTGGTATCGGAGGAAGCCCTGCTGCTGTTGTCCGTTTATTGGCTTCCCCTAGCATGAAGCGTAGACACTCATGCACTCCTTCATGAGAAAGATAATCTACCGTAAAATTACTTAATTGTGTAGTTGCAAAGTCGTCTTGCGGTATGATGTGTATGGCGGTAACATTACCTGTAGTGGGATTTTCACTGACTGGCAAAGCATCTGCATATCCAATTAAACTGCCTAAAAGTAAGGTTTTTCCACTACTGAATTCCCCCATCACCCCAATTTTCACAGGTGAAGTTGCAAGGTCTACAGTTTTCTGGGCAGCTGACCGCAGACGCAAGAGACAGTCGTCAAGACTAGCTGGAACCCAATCTTCTTGTTTAGAAGGGTACTGGGGCACAGAATCTATCTTTCGGAGGATGAATTCGCCGTACTCCTTAAAACGGCCCAGTTTATCTGGTTCCATAAAGTAGTTTCCGCCTAACATTAATTTCTGTGAGCTTTATAACATATAAAACGCGATTGCTAGCCATTGTTGCAACGTGTTGATATCACATTTAGCATTTCTCTCATTTAATTTGCGACTCTGGTATGAGGCGTTTTGAACGGTCAAGGCAATTTTGAAAAATCGGGTTTTGCCAGGATAATTAAAAAAGAATACATTTGTTAAAATCCAAGTTTACGAATAAGTAAAGTGAGCTTTTATACCATAATTTTATTGAATAATGCTTAGGCATTAAACCTTTTTATACCCCTTATTTTAAGCAAGCTGCATCGAGCAGCCGGACTCTAATTCATGCTGGATTCTTCTTGATAAAAAATCAATATTTATTTGATATGAAATTCTTGATTATTGTGAATTTATTATAAAGATGTAAACACCTCACAGTGAATCATATAGTTTTCGTGAAGCTAAATCAGGTTTTTGAGTAATACGATTACATAGCTAAGATGAATTTATAGGTGATTTTAAGAAGAAACAAATTCAAACAAATTTCTTGACACATAGATAGCTTAAATTTAATCAAAAATGTTGAAATTAATCTTAATGATAACTTCAGCATTTTTTCAATTTATTTACAGTAAATGAGAAATTGTTGAATATATAAAAATAAATAAAGTATTAAGATGAATAGCAGGTTGTGATAAAAATTATATACATCTATTAACAAATCCTATTTTCAGACAATTACCTTAATAATTTTAGGCAGAGCAGGCAGGCAAAAGTGTTTTCTAAAAAGGTGCAGAGCTACATTAACCAAATCATGGTCGAAGAGGAAGAAATACAACAGGATGAAAAAGTATTTTGCCAGCAGGCGGATACTGTTCCTCTGATGATTTGGATGGCTGGATGCAATGCACTTTACTGTTACTTAAATTCAAATTGGCTGGAATTTACTGGAACATATTTAACAACAGGCGCGTCTACATTTGCGCGAGAAGAGGAGATAAACAATATCTGGACTTGCAGCGTCCATCCAGAAGATAGACAGCCATGTGAAGATATATACCTAAGAGCATTTGCTGTGCATGATTCGTTCCAGAGGCAATATCGTCTGCGTCGGGCTGATGGAGAATATCGCTGGATTTTAGATACAGCCGCGCCAAGATTCGCAGCAGATGGTAGCTTTGTCGGTTATATCGGTTATTGCGTGGATATAACAGAAGTGCGACCTCCCCTGAGAGAAAGCTGCTCAACATCTATAAATTCCTGTTGTTGTTTGCATGAAATTACAGCACAAAAACAGGCAACAGAATTAACAAAAGCACTAGAACAACTACAAGCTGAAACTGCAAAACGCCAAGCACTTGAAGCACAGTTACGCCAAAAGACATCAGAATTTGCAGCGATTTTGCAAGTGCTTCCTGATTTATACTTTCGTATTGATGCTGATGGAAGTATTCTGGATTACAAACCAGGGAAGATCGATCATCCGTATATCTTAACAGGAGATTGTCAGGGCAAGAGTTTGCGAGAATGCCTACCAGCTGCTATGGGCGATCGCTTACAACAAGCAATAACTCAAGTACGTAAAGAAGGCAGGAGGCAGAGGGCAGAAGGCAGAAGGGAAGAATTTGAACGGGGCAATAAAGCCGCCCAATTCTTGGCCACTAAATCAGAGATTATGGTGGGGGACGTAAGAACATGTTCCCTCTGGTCACGGGCAGAAGGCGAAAACAGTATTCCTTCTGCCTCCTGCCTCCTGCCCTCTGCCTTTCTTGTTGAAACTCAATATGAAGTCAGTTTTGAATATACCTTACCGCTCTCAGAAAAGAACAATAATTTTGAAGCTAGGTTATTACCATTACCAGACCAGCAAATTATAGTTCTTGTCAGCGCCACCAGCGACAACATACAAGCAGCAGTTACAGAAAGTGATGCCAAGTTTCGCAGCATTGTCGAAAACGCCAATAACATTATTTTTGCCTTGACACTTGAAGGAATATTTTCCTACGTTTCTCCTAACTGGACTGAAATTTTTGGGCACGAGGTTGCAGAGGTTGAAGGCAAATCCTTTATTCCCTTTGTGCATCCTGACGATGTGCCTATCTGTGCCGATTATTTTCAACGTATTTTGACAACAAGCGAGAAACAAGACGCAATTGAATATCGGGTAAAACACAAAAATGGTAGTTGGCGATGGCATACAAGCAACTCATCTGCTATTAGAGACGCCAATGGTAATGTTTTAAACTTCGTTGGTATTTGCTATGACACCACTGACCGCAAACTAGCAGAAGTTGCGCTAAGAGAAAGCGCTCAACGAGAAGCACTACTCAATCGTCTTTCTAACCAGATTCGAGCTTCCTTGGATCTCAATTACATTGTGGAAACCGCAGTGCAGGAGATTCGCAACTTATTCCAAATTGATCGCTGCGCCTTTTTTTGGTATCGGCAAGACGCTGAGGTTCCCTACTGGGAGAGAGTATATGAGGCGAAAAGTTCCTTTTTACCCTGTCTGCTTAACCAGCAAGAAGCAATTAACGCAGAAATCAAACTCATCGCAGCCAAAACCTTGAATAGAGAAATTATTCGCATTGATGATGTAGAGATTGTGGGCGATTCCATAGCACGGCAGTTTTTGCAGGATTTTGGTTTCACTGCGTTTATGTCACTCCCCGTACACACCCAATCTGGCGAAATAGGCACATTTAGTTGTGGTTATTGTAGTGGCTTCCGCCCTTGGCTGGACAACGAAGTAGAATTATTACAAGCAGTTACAGTTCAACTAGCGATCGCCATTGACCAAGCTAAACTTTATACCCAAAGTCGTATCGCTGCCCAAACTGCCCAAGACAAAGCCCAGCAACTAGAAGCGGCGCTGCTAGAACTCCAGCAAACCCAAGCGCAACTGATTCAAACTGAAAAAATGTCCAGTTTGGGACAATTGGTTGCAGGTATTGCCCATGAAATCAATAATCCCGTCAATTTTATTTACGGCAATATTAGCCACGCCCGTGAATATATCAAAGACTTGCTCCACTTGGTAGAACTTTATCAACAGAGCTATTGCCCACCAACACCAGAGATTCACCAACAAATCTACACCATTGATTTAGACTTTCTCAAACAAGATTTGCCCAAAATCCTGGATTCTATGAACATGGGAGCCGAACGGATTCGGCAAATTGTCCTATCTTTACGCAATTTCTCTCGCCTTGATGAAGACGGCACAAAGCCAGTGGATATTCATGAAGGTATTGATAGCGCCTTGCTGCTGTTGCAAAATCGCCTGAAAGCCAAACCAGGACATCCCGAAATCCAAGTAATCCGAGACTATGGCAATCTGCCACAAGTATTATGTCACGCTGGACACATGAATCAGGTGTTTATGAATCTGTTGACAAATGCGATTGATGCAATTGAAGAGTCATTTGTCATTAGTCATTTGTCATTAGTAAACAACACTGAACAAAGGACAAATGACCAAGGACAAATGACTTTTCCCACAATTCGTATTCGTACCCTAATTCAAGAAGACCGTGTAATCATTAGCATTACCGACAATGGCCCAGGCATGACTGAGGAAGTACGCAAACGCATCTTTGATCCATTCTTTACCACAAAATCTGTGGGTAAAGGTACGGGTATGGGGTTATCAATTAGCTACCAAATTATTGTAAAAAAACATGGTGGGCAAATCCAGTGCATTTCAGCACCAGGAGAAGGTGCCGAGTTTGCGATCGTGATTCCACTCAAGCAGCAACTTGATTCATAGATATTAGGACTTACGCACTGTACAAAGTAATCATCTTGTGTATCAACGTAAAGGCGT
>NZ_JAYGHD010000017.1:0-46827 GCF_034932245.1 Nostoc sp. UHCC 0251 | reverse complement strand
TAACGAAAATACGGGATTATATCATCCGGCAAGTTAGTATTTTTATTATTTTCAATAATTTCTGAATTTACACTGATTCGCTCGCCGAATAGAGCGATCGCAGATAAGAAAAGGAGCGCAATCATTATTTTGGCAGCAAGGTAAAATATATTGGAAACGCTCTTTTATCCGAAATGACGCCAACCATAAATAAATTTATGCGACTCCAATTCGTTCTATCAATTGCTACGTAAATTATTTTCTCATCCATAGTTAAAGTATTCTGATTATTCTGTAACTGAAAACTAAAATTTTAATCATGTAGGGTAGGAGTACATCTGACGAAGTAATGCAGGGAAATGACCGAACTATATAAGGCTGGAATCATTGAGGTAACAGAAGCAGAAGATGAAGATGAAGATGAAGATGAAGATGAAGATTTATTTGAAGTTGCGGTGCATTTTGACGGCGATATTTTTCTTCCCAACGTCGTTTTTGCAGGCAAAGACCACGCATTGCGGCAAGCTAAAAAGCTCTATGATTGGCTAGAAGCTAATCATAAAGAAATCAAGGGAGAGCAACTGCGTTGGCAATCATACACAGTTAATCGTGAATCTCTAAGAGAGTATCCAGCCTGCTATTTACCTTACTACTATTCAAGGTATGAACAAAGTTTAGAAGTTTCAATTGTTGAGCGAGACCAAGAAGCCATTGCTTATGGTTGGTTGAGCGCTGAACCTTTACCTTACTATATGGATAAAGAAGATAGTTTGGTAGTTCTTGGAGACATTTCAGATGATGCTGTGCTTGCTGGTTGGCATAAAGCTATTGATATACGCATTCACATTTACTCTTTTATCTACCAGTCAAATAGCAGTCACAAGCTTTAATAATCAGTTAACAATTAGGAGCTTTAGGTGCAGCGAAAAATCGAGTTAAAAAGGGGTGTTGATAATACATCTGTTGAAGCCTATTTGGTAGAGTTAGTCCAAAGACATATTGATGATTATGTCAATTATTGGGTAGAAAGCTTAAGGTTATTTAGTCAAGAAGATAAATACTGGGACTGGGTATTTAAATTAAGATATATTGGCAATCAACAAAATCTTGAAGGTTACGCAGTTGAGTGCGAAAACAAAACTCAAGGATTGATGATAATAGAAACACAAATGCATGGTTCTCGGTTAAATGTTGGTAAGAGGCTAGTTTATGTTGATGGTATTGCCACTGCCCCTACTAACCGAATCGAGATTCAACGCCCGCCTCAATTCAAAGGTGTTGGTCAAGCACTATTAAATTTCGCAAGAATTAGAAGTGTTGAGTTAGGGTATGAAGGTAGAATTGGGTTGCATTCTTTACCAAGGTCTGAAGGATTTTACGAAAAACAAAACATGTTGAACTGCGGTTCGGAAGAAGAATATGATAATTTAGTCTACTTTGAGTATGGTGTATTAAGACGAAGATAAGGGCTGATCCGGGTAAAAATTTATGAATCATCAACAGCAAAAGGATAATTTTGAGGAAAACGAGTCAATAACAACCCAAGAAGCTATAGATTTACTTTTTGGTGAAGGATGGCTCGAAGAGGCTGTTTGCATCGAAGATGAAGCAAATTGCACGATTGGCGCTGGTTTGGATTGGGGTAATGCATTACCACCTTTAATGCTCAACCTTCCTTTATTTGGTCGTCTATCAACGCTGCGTGTATCTCTCAACCGCGAAGTCAGGCTAATAATTGAAACATGGGATTTAGGTATAGGTACAACTTCTGCAACAGAGACTGCAAGGACACGCATTAAAGAGCGGTTGCTATCTCCTACGCCTGAGTTAATACCTCACTTGGAAGCTACTTTGTTGCAAGATGATTTATACGGTGAGGAGTTTATATCTAACCGCGAAGCTCTCAAATCGCTACTTGCAGTAGTTCTTACTGATGCTGATAGAGAAGAAATTGCGGAGAAGGCTGCTAATTCAATACGCACACAAGTTATGTCACAGGTGAATTTTTCCGGAAAACTTTCTGCGTAAATATAATCACAATAATATCGCGTCAAATTCAATTAAAATTAGTTTTCTGCAACCCAAAAGGAACTGATTGATGACTGGTAAAAACCGCAGTCGCTATTCTTCAAACTGGGATACTATCGCACTTGAGGTCAAATCCAAATCAGACTGGAAATGCACGCGCTGCGGTATGCAATGCTTACGTCCAACTGATAAAAGGGACGGATTAAATCGTAGAGAACGCAGCATTAAAACGTTAGTGGTTCACCACCGCAATTATACGCCCGAGGACAATCGAGCAGAAAATCTCGCGGCTTTATGCACAGCTTTATGTAGAATCCACGTCGTAGAAGCCTTGATGTGACTGACTTTTGTTAAATTCTTCTACAACGTAACCTCCGATAACTCCCTTTTAACAAAGCAGAAAAATTTACAAAATGTAACTAGTTTTTTTTGACTCATTACCGCACTTTTCAGTGCCTAATTATTAAAATCACTGTGTTGGTTAATAGAGTCTTGCTCCCAGCGAAGCAAAAACATGGTTGAGATGACTGTAAAAATTGCCTACGAACTTGACAAATGGCTTCAATCGAAGTGGCAAAGAGATACGCGATTCTACACCTTAACCCTTTGCCAAAACCTATTTGGAGAGTGGACGATCACTAAAACTTGGGGCAGTGCCATCTATCGGGGGTTTGGCAAGTCAAAAGATTTAGATTGCCCTGATTACCAAGCCGCGTTAATAACTTACTACAAACTGCAAGAGCGAAGGGAAAAGCGAGGGTATAAAAGAGTTGACCCTGAGTCAAGATATTGATGAATCTTTATCTAATTCCATTTTCGCTTTAGCTATTTGCCAGGATAGTAGTTCATAACCTGATGAAAATTTATCATTGTTTACTCTAACCTGAATTTCTCCTTGCTGTATGGGTAAATATTTTTTTGGAACATCTTGACAGAAACCACTTTCAATAGCCTGACAATACCAACGTTCAAACTCATCCTCAAGAGGAGTCATCGCTTTGAGAGGAACATTAGGTTCAGCTTCATCACGAATCATTGCCAGTAAGCAAGCACCGGGACTCTCGATGCTATTATGGCTTCGGTATTGCTCAAAGGCGGATATTGCCAACTTCACTCTCTCTGGCTCGTGTTTGGCTATTTCCTGTTTTAATCTAACGCCGATTTTGATGCCCATTTCGGTAATTAAATGAGTAATTTCTTGAGATAGATTCTTGAGTTCGCCATTATCAGACTTCTTAGAAACCGAGTTCAGAGAAACAACTTTTGGGGATGACTCAGGTGTGGTCAACTGCTTAATTTGTGTTCGCAGACGTTCACATTCAGACTTCAACTCGAAGATTTCTGCAACATGACCTCTCAAGTTCTGATTCTGTCGCTTTAATTCTCTATTTTCATCTGACAGTTCTCGAATCCGTTGCTTGAATACTTCGCTTAGAGTTTTGAGGCTATGAGGCCCAGGTTGTTTCTCCTCTAATGAGTTGAGTTGCTGTGTTTTTTGCGACTGTAAATCATGAATGTATTCAGTTAATTCCGTCCATTTGTAGAGGTAGGAAATGGAACAGCCAGCGACTTGAGCAATGTTAGGGAAGGTCAAGGGTTTACCGCTTTTTTTAATCTCTTCAATAGCGCGAAACACTTGTTCACGTTTCTGCTCTTTTCGCTTTTGTTGGGCTGACCGAAGGACAGCAGTCTGTTTTTCTCGATTAGGTTGCTTCGCCATTAGCAACTTTCCTCAAATCTGATAGCCATTTATCCATTGCTTCTAGGGTAGCCTTGGATTCTTCATAGGCCAGGGCTGCCCCACCTTGTTTAGCTGACTCCATGCGTTTGTGTTCTCCAGCATATTGCCGTTCATAAAGGGGTAATTTACTGGTACTGGGGCGGAAACTACCACAGCCGTAACATTTGGGATAGAGGTTGTAGATACAGTTTGTTTTGGGGTCAAGTGTGCAGTGACCATAGACCACCAGACGAGGTGAAATTTCCAGGTCGAGTTCGTGAGATGAAGGGTTTTTGAGGAGGCTTTCAGGTAGGCTTTGCCAGGGGAGGAAGCGGTTTTGGGAATTCAGCAGCAGCTCCTGAAAAGGTAAATCTACTACCGCTACTTGCTCCTTAGTGGGAGGCGCATAGTGCTGAAATGTCGTTTCACTACTGAGGTGGTCAGCATAGAGTTGAGCTGCTTCCATTCCATGTTTAGCCCTCACTTCTTGCAGGCGACTAGCGCGGGTAATCTTACCTGTAAAGTAGGGTTTAATACCATTGCTGTCACGAATGTCTTCTCTCTCTATCAACAGACGAATAAGACGAACCATTGGGTTTTCATCTGCTGTTACTTGCGGGGGTTTGGGTAATGGTTTAAGACTAGGAAACGAGGGGTAAGAACTCTGTTTAATACTTCTAAAATGACAAAACAGATAGGGGTAATCAGAGTCAAAGGTTTTTCTAATCCATTGCTGTTGTTGTTCAATGACTTGTCTAATTTCACGAGGGGCAGGTAGTCTGTGCCATCGTTCCACTTTATGCTGATAAAACTTGATATACCATTGACCATTTTCTTCAACTAAACAATCAAAAGCTATCTGACAGATATCTGCTGGACGAGCAGCCGTATATTCTTGCACCAAGTAGTGACGAGCAACAGGAGCAGGGATTTTGCCAAGATGCTGTTTAATCCCTTGACGGGTGATTTCATCCAACCAATCCACGTCCTGAATTATCTGTTTGGGAATATCTCGATGACGAACTAAGTTTTGAGATTCTAATCCGAAAAAATCAAAAAAATCTTTGAGGTTATATAGCTTTTCTCGAATGGTTCGACTACAGTTACTTTGGTTGAGGTCGAGAAAGGCTAAGATTAGTTCCCGGCTAATCTCAGGGAGGTGGTGGATATTATTTGGCTTCAAAATTTGACTAAACTGACGCAAAGCCACCAGAGAATTCATCGGTTTTGCACTAGCAGAAAACCTCCCAGATTTGAGTAAAGAATATAGATATTGCTTGACTAGGACGCGAAACCACTCAGGTTTAATTGATTTAAAGTTAAGGATTCTCACGGGTGAGTTATTGATAAAATGGCGAAAATCCCAAACATCATCATCAAAACAGAAATTCAATAAAGTTTCTTCTTGTTGATACCCAACCCAACTGCCATAACTTGTGGCGTTAGGGTGAAAATTTATGTGACAGAAGTAACAGCGACAATTACTCTGGCTGCTATTGGTCTGAAAGGTTTCGTAAATCCATCCTTTCTGTCCATCAGGGCCAATTTGATGGCACAGGGGATTAGGGCAAACTAAATGCTTTTGATAACCGTGAAACTGAGGTGGAACTTGACAACAAAGCAGGGTTTTAAGGGAGCAAGAATTACATCCTAGTTTGAGTTGATGACTTTGCCCATCAGCATAATGAAATTTGCTGATTTGTCCCTGATTACACTGAGGACAGATAAATTCTCCAGAATACTTTTCTGCCCAATTGACTGACAGAGTTCCTTGAAGAGTTTGATGAATGGAAATTGGTAAATGTTTAAATTTACCAGTCAGGTATGTTACTTGATGACAAAAATCACATCCCAATCTCAGTTTACAAACAGACCCTTTTGAGTAAGAAAACCTGTTTAATTGTCCCTGATTGCACTGAGGACAGATAAACTCACCAGCATAATCTGCCTTCCAATTGACTTGTAAAGTACCGTTAAGGGTCTGGTGAATTGAGATAGGTGGGTGTTGAGGAACTTCACAAGTTAAGTTGG
Source organism: Nostoc sp. UHCC 0251 (assembly GCF_034932245.1). Classification (NCBI taxonomy): domain Bacteria; kingdom Bacillati; phylum Cyanobacteriota; class Cyanophyceae; order Nostocales; family Nostocaceae; genus Nostoc; species Nostoc sp. UHCC 0251. Next base: position 41,069 of record NZ_JAYGHD010000017.1, on the reverse strand, counting down.
TTATCTGAGAGCATGAATCACATTCGAGTCTAAGTTTAGAAATTGGTTTTTGAGAGTGATGAAAATTGTTAATTTTTCCCTGATTGCAGTTGGGACAAATAAACTCGCCAGCATAATCTGTCTTCCAATTTACTGACAAAGTACCGTCAAGCATTTGATGAATTGAGATGGGTGGTGATTTTCTCAGTTGGCAGGAGAGGGGAGTGGATTTGTGGCAAGCTTCACAGCTTAATTGAATTTGACACAGTGTTGTCTTGTCGTAATAAAAATGGCTCAATCGTCCGTGATTACAAAGGGGACAAACGAATTCGTGATTATAGTTCTCTGACCAATTTACTGGTAAAGTCCCGTTAAGAGTCTGGTGAATTGAAATCGGTGGATGCTTGCGTTTACCCATTAGTTTTATGTTCTTGAAGATTTTGCAATTCTGACAAGCCATCAAAACGATTTTTGATTAAAGCTAATAAGTTAGCAATCTCAGTCACTCGTCTTTCTTGTCCGTTTTTTTGAGCTTGAATTAGGTCTTGCTGCAAGCAGTTCACGTCAGCTTCTAACTGAGATTTATCTTCGGGCGTTATCCGATGATGAGGACAACTTAAACAGGCATAGCGATGTTGACAATCTCCTAACATGGTTGGACGATGACATTCTCCCAGAGGTGTACTAACTTTGAGGAGATTAGCTAATTTTTCATACCTAGTTTTTCTCGGTTTAAAAGAAGTAACTCGACCATACATATCCACATAACCTTTGAGATTAGCTTCTTTTTCTAACCTGATAAGCGAACGCTGACGATAATGAGGTAGCATATCTAAGGAACCGTGACCTAGTACGGCGGCGATATATTCATCCTCTACTTCACAATGAGCCATAATGCTGGCTTTGGTGCGGCGAAACATGTGGCTAGTTAGTTTAAATCTGTTGCCATATTTGTCTTTTAAGTCTGCTACTTCTCGAAAATTAATTAGCCAGTTACTAATTCTTAATCTGGTAATTGTTTGGGGTTTATAGAACAGTGTTGTGTCTAGTTCTCTATCAGCCCAAGGAATACTTTGATGATGAGTATAAACGGTACAAAATAGTTTATCGAATTCAGAATCTCTCCCAAATTGAGCATCAAGAAATCTCTGCTGTTCTTGAACTAATTCAGCTACTAGAGGATGAATCTGAACAAACCTCCAGTGTTTGCGTTTTTCAACCCAACGTAGTAAGAACCATTTGTCACCTTCCTGTTTCAGGCTATGGCGTGGCATAGTGAGAATTTCTCCAATGCGGCAGCCTAATACCAATTGCAAGCGAAAAAGTCTTTCAAGTGTCGGGGGGAATAAATCGAATTTCTCGTAGATTTGGTAAAGTACTTCTTCTGGAATTGTTTCAATTTTAGGAGATTTTTTTTTGAGTTTAATCGGGGTAAAGGCAATTTCCAACCATTGTTCTTCTTTCCAAAGATTGAGGGCGTAAGCAATCGCATTCTGACGATTACCGCTATTAATTTCGCTAATAAATTGATGGAGGAGTGCTTCTGTCAAAGATTGGGGTTGTGTATATCCATACTTACACAAAAAACGATCTAAATGGTTTAAACAGCCAACTCGATGAATAATCCGACCGAGGGAATATCGCTCTCGAATGCTGGCTTTAATGGTTAGTTGAGTCAGCCGTTTTAACCAAGGCAGTGAAAATTTGTGAAAGTAGAGATGATAATGTCCATTAATTCGGCATTCTTCTTGGCTATAACCCAATTCTAACAGTGACCATACATCTTGATTCATCAAAGGATCATTAATCCACTGTCTTCCTAACTCAGAAAGTGCAATTCGCTCCTGTAATGCTTGCGGTGCAAATGCTTCTGCCATTAATTTTCTTCTTCTCTTAAGTATTGGTCTAGGGTCATTTCATCGAGAACATGACTGTAAATGTCTTTCGTTGTGGCAATTGAACGATGTCCTAAAAGCTGTTGTACATATTGGTCAAGATAATTGTCTTGCAGCATTCTAGTAGCGAAGGTATGGCGAAATAAGTGGGGATGTGCTTTAATTCCTGTTCGTTTGTGGAGTTGGTCAAATAATTTATTTAAGCGAACTAAGGACATCGCTTGCCCTACCCACTTACTTGATAAATTGACGAATAACATCCCGCCTCCCAAAGTTTCGGCTTGAGGCGGATATTCTTCTAGTAAGTAGGCATGAAAGGTCTCTTGAATAGCTGAACGATGGTAAATAATGGGGATTTCTCGTTCTCTTCCTTTAGCCATTGCGCGATTCGGATTGTCTTCTCTGCGTACAATCCGAATGCGTCCGCTGAAATCTAAGTCCTTGACATCTTCCAAATGTAATCCTAACAGTTCTCCCCGCCGCACTCCTGTTGAGCGCAGCAGCATGATAATTAACCTGTCTCGATAAGTTGTACAGGCGTTGGCTAAGGCTGCGACTTCTTCATCTAGTAGACAACCACTGAAGAGTTTCGGTTCTTTTATTTTGATGCGTTTGCGTTTATCAGGATTGCTTTTAGCGATTCCTCTAAGAAAGCCTCCTCGTTTTCCCCAACCATGCGCTAGTAGAGTGAAATGTTTTTCTTCAATCCTGCCTTCAATTGTGTGATAGGTATAAAATTCTTGGATGGCGGTGACTGCTTGATTGACAGTGCGAGGACTTCTTTTGGCAACAATTTCTCTAACATTTTCACCAGATTCTTCAACTTCACCACCTAGCAAGTACCAATTCACAAAGTCTGCTAATTCATTTAACCCAACGTCATACCAGTTGAGAGATTTGGATTCTAGCCAGCGCCAAAAGTCTACCAGTCGATAAGCGTATGTACTTACTGTATTCGGTGCTAATTGTCGCTTTCTACAGTAGTTCAAAAATCTTTGGATTGGCTCTATGGGTAGGCAGGTTTCAGGGTCGAAGACACAGCTAAATCGTGACTCTGTGTGAGGCGATATCGCCCATTCTACCTTGGTCATTTTCTACGTTGTGGAAATTAATTTGTTTCTACCCTAACGCAAAAATTAGGGCTGTTGTTGTTGTTCTTTCCACGTTGTAGAATTGGTTGTTGTTGTATATATAAACAGCTTGTCACCTGAGTTTTCATACTCGACGCAGGGGAAATGTATCGCCAGGACAACTATCTTTATTTGGAGTCAGCTAGGGATTGAACTAAGGTACTTCCCTAAAATAAATTGCTCAAGCACAATGTGCTTTTTTCAAGGCTTGTGCCTAAGCGTCAACTTGCATCGGGAGCAAAAACTTGAGTCAGCTAATGAAAGATGGCTTTCTTTCTGGCTGGTATCAGTTTTGCTATCAAAATTGTCTGTACTTGCTTATCTACCACCGTTTTGTAAATTTTTGCTATCAAGCTCGTGATATCAATTTTGAGTAACCGCCCCTGGTGAGAGATTTATTTGCTTTATTCATTCTCTGATTCATCTGGTAAATCATCGTGTTCGGCAAGAGCGCCAAGAAACTCCTCGACCCCATCTAGATTAAATCCTCGTAAAACTCGTCTTGCTTCCTTAATTCCCTTTGGCGTTAAAACTACCGACTTAACTTGTTTAGGATAGCGTTGTTCTTCTATGAGTCCAGCAGTAGTCAGTAAATCTAAAATATCGAAGTCATAGCCTTTGTAGGCACGCCTACCTTGAAAACATTGTTCATTACCTAATTCATCACCTAATTCACCGTACTCATCTCCTCCAGACACATATAACAATGCAAGAGTCAGAGGCAGAGCGATCGCATTGTAACGACGGGTTTGTTCGGAGCGGATTGTCCGGTCTACTAGCTCATAACCTTGTTGCCAAACTAAACCTTTGTCAGTGTAGATATCTGTGCAAAGAATTAAGCCGAATGGCGAAGTGCATTGCGCGTAAAAGCCTTTACCTTCTGGGTCAGTGCAGAGGGTCACTGACCAATTATGGCGGGGGCGGGTTTCTCCTTTGAAGGGCTTAGTCATGAATCGATTAATTTGTCATACTTCAAGTTTATTTTTAGTTATATTCAGTTTATAGATAATTACTCACATTCGTGTGAGTTAGGAGGTTATGAGCGCCAGAATCTTCTGAGCCACCGTTTCAGGGACAGGAATCACCGATAAGCGATTTCCTTATCTGACCACCATTAGCTTCTCGGGATTATGTGAGCTTTGCATTGTAGTCTGGGAGTAGTATTAGATTCAATCTCTATTAAGTAATTTTTTTCTCTCTATTTCCATCATTTTTTCAATTTCATTAAAAGGCAATAGCAGTGTTTCTTGAATATATTCTCTAGTGTCAAGACTGACATAGCATTGGGTATTAAGACAATCTAATAACAATTTATTAGCATAGCAATAGGCTCTTAAGAGTCCCCATTGTTCTGCATTGTTTAATGGCCAATCGTAATCTATATTACGATACTTTTTATTCAACTCCTTGAGCCGATTAGCCCAAGCACCGCTATCATTTTTATACCACTGGTAATATTCGTCCCAATGCTCGTAAACTCCTTGTGGTAGCTCTTCGTCTAACTTGACTACTTCATCAAAGAATTCTTGATTATCAATCAAATTTGTAGCTGCATACAAAGCTTCATCTAAGGTATAAAAATTAGTATCATCAATTGGATGCTTTTTTCTCATTTCATCATCTGCCTCTGAATATTCATAATCATCTGCTTGCCAGAGAATGATAGATGTAAAATTCTCATTTTCAATATCTCTATTAGCGATGCGATACAGCAACGATGCCTGAGCGCGAGCATGAGCTAGGTTAATGTCTAAAGCTAGATTTGAATCAACAAGTTCAACAGGAGCATGAAAATTGCCCATGCCAAAGCCTAAACCACTTCCTGTATAAAAGCTTAACTCTATATTGGAGTCTAGCGACTCTAATAAATCGCTCAGTTCTAAGAATTCCCAATGTTCTAAAAACGGATAAATTGTATGATCCAATATGCAAATACCCGCAGCTAAACAAAGATAAAATGCTCTAATTGCAGCAGGGTGGTGAGAGCTAGATACTTGAATAGATTTTTGGCTAGCCCAAGCCAATAATTCCTGAATATGTCTATTGTGTGATGCTGCTATATCAATCTGAAACTTCATAGACAGCAAAAGAACATCAGCACTTTTTAACATCTCTGAGGTTAATAAGAAAACCTCGTGCCATTGTTTGTAAAAAACATACTTGCTCAAATTAAGTAGAGACGGATCATTAAATATTTCAGGATTGGCTTTAGCTACAATTTCTTTAGCTGTAAAATATTCATGAAATGTCAAGTGAGAAAAGGAATAAATTTCTCTAGCTCTTTCTACTAATAATCCGTGTTGAGACTCAATAGATTTTAATACAGCTTCACTATCTAACATTAAAGCTTCTAGAGCATGGGGAGATTCGGGGAAATTCTTAATATAAGAAGCGATATACTTCTGCACATCCTGTTGCTTCCAGAAATACTCTCCTTTTTCAAAATTCATGAAAGCAAGATAGCTGAGTAAATTTTCTTTATGCAGTACTGAAAGATGCTTATAGACATCATCTCTTTTAATAGCACGTTTAGCATCCCATCTTCTTAAAAGTGTATGAGTCGCCCTTTGATATAGTTCAGTACGAGTCCTGGGGAAGTCACCAGCATCTTCAAATTCAATACATAATAAAGTCAGTAATATAGGACTAGATGCCAGTTCATAAATTGATGGATTTTCTTGTAGTTGTTCTATAAAGAGTTTATCAAAATTAGACTTTTTAGCAGTAAACCACTTGGTGGTAAATGACTGAATTTGTTCCTGGTCAAAATCAGCTACTTCTACCTCGGTAAATTGCTCAAATGTATATTCTTTTGCGGCTATTCTACAAGTCAATACAAACCGATTCATAGAAAATCGTTGACAAAAATCACGAATTTCTCTTATCACATGATTATCTGCCTGCTGTTGGACTTCATCTAAGCCATCCAGCAACAATAATACTCGTCCAGATTCAAACAGGGATATCACTGAATTATTGTCAACCCGATCATCAGCTAATTGTTGACAGATGTAATCTAATAATTTAAGTTTGACATCGGTATCTGCAAACTCTTTAAGAGATAAAAATATTGGGAGATAATTACTGAATATTTGCTCTGATATACATTGAATTGCTAAATGCTTTAAAAACGTTGTTTTGCCAGAGCCTGGTTTTCCTAAAACCAAGAGGTTATCATATTTTTTTACGGCTTCTAATCCAGGTACTCGTGTTTCAAAAACTTGAGGTAATCCCCATCTATCCAAATTATTTCGGTCAAATTTTTGTGTAATTTCATCAATACTCTTTCGCTGTCTTCCAGTAATTTTATCTAAAATATTTACATTAGTGTAAATGTGGTTAATTTCAATGGGGTAAGTCATATCTAGTACCTTCATTGCCCCACATTTTTTAATAATACTATTTTGAGTTTTTTGACGAATCTCTGCAACTAGGTTATCAATATTTTGAAATTTTGGTATGTCAATAACCTCTTGAGTAGCTATCTCAAGAATTCCACAAATTTTAGCAAAATTTTCTTTTTCTACAGGTTTACGAGCAAAAAAACTATGAATAGTACCTGAAGATAGATAAATTTGACTTACTAAAAATTCTTTAGTCCAGCCTTTTAGTTCTAAAGCTTTTTGAGCAATTTTAGAGCCTTCACTTGATAATTGAGATGACCGTTTAGACATAATTATTACTTTGTTTAATGAACTATTTGACTATAACTTGTCTTTTTAGCAACTTTCTCTAAGATATCTATAACTTGTCTCTAAGTTGTCTATAAGATAATTACTTCCTTTAAGACAGTAGATACCTTTATGTGATTGCCTGCTAGTCAAATCAATCAATGGGCAATGAGCTTTTGGTTGCCCTAGTTTTCGCCTACAATAAATCGCTAATCAGGGGGAAGTTGCTTCTTCTCAGCCCCATCTGTGCTGATGTCGTGATCGTTCTGTTGTGGGTTACAGACATTTCCCTGCCAATATGCGGGAATAATGGGGGTTCGGAAGTGGCGACTTGCAATCAAGGCTATTACAGGCAACTGCCATCTAAGACAGGAAAGGTCTGTGTAAGTTTGATATTTTTCGTGAATACGAATAATGTAAGTTTTAAGCTCATCTAATGTCTGTGGCAATCGAAACGGGTGGAAATTAAACCCACTGGCATAACCTGCATTAGTACTGTACAAATAGTTATCTGTATCTTTGTCTGGAAACCAAAGCTGAAGATTAGTGCTTGTAAAAGTTCGAGCAACAGCTTCTTGGAAAGCTCTATAATCATTAGCAAGATTCAACACGGCATACCAACCAGCTAGCATGGGCAAAAGTGTGGAAGCGTGCATCAACTCTTCTTTTGGTGGAGCTTGACCCACCTCCATAGCTACAAGGTCATCATAACTATCAGAGGCAATAGGGAAGTATTTACCAATCCTGTAAGCCAATACAATACTATGGCTGAGTTCTATAAGCCAATAAGCAGCTTGATTTATGTACCCAGCTACAGATAGTGTTAAAAGCCCCAAAGCAATGTCGATAGCATGGTTGTCATATCGGGGTGTCAGTGCCGAAGGATTGTTCTCAATTAGAGCAGCAAGCATCTGTGCAACTGCCTGCATCTGTCCCTGATAAGTCTCACGCTGCTGCTCATCAGTGGTAATTGTGAATAAATTATTCAACGCTATTCCCAGTGTGCCAAGAATACCAATGACTTCAAAAGTGCGAAGAGGATACTCCAGTTCATCAGCACCATACCCAAACAACCCATCTCTAACAAAACAATGTGGTTTGAGCTTGGTGGCGTATGCTTCAGTTACTTTGAGGTAGGTTAAGAATAGTTGGTCAAATTTTTTTGCTGTTTTCTTGCAATCAAAAAGTTCATTTTGACGCATCCAGTCCCAAGTACGGAGAATGGCACGTTCGGCACAGAGTAATGCAGGTCGAAGATTATCAGCTTCTTGACACCAATGGAAAACAATATTGAGACTCAGATTAAATTGACAAAGTGCTTTTTGGCGCTCACGCACCGCACTGTTACTTTTCTCTTTTGGCAAGTCTTTTTTAAAAAGTGTCTCCTCGATAAGTTCATAGAAGAAACGCGGTTCATCTTCATTTTGGTCGGCAAGTGCAATCGTCTTACGCAAATGCTTTTGGGCGGACTCTGGAAATAGGTACTCATCAAGGAAATAACGTTCAATAAGCAAAGCTAATTGGTCACCACCCCAAAACTCAAACTCAATCTCGCCATATTTTGGATCAGTCCTTGTGTTCCTATGGATAAAATTTATCCAGTCAGGCTCAACATCCTGCTTTATTTCACCCCCAGTAGCAAGGATAATTTTTTTTGGTAGCGCCTCATGTTCTGGTCTAACACGGTTACGCAGGTATGAGTCAAGTATTTCGTTGAGCGACGGACGCACAGCATTTTTCCCAGTATCCCAACTGCTGCGAGTAATATCTCCCTCTTTCACAGTGAATAAAAATAGTTTCTGTTTATTATCTTTAGGGTCAACACCAACAGCAGGAATATCAACACCAAATTGGCGTGAACCAACAGCAGGACGGCTTAATAAATCAATTCCCATCATCAATAGAAGGTCGGGGAGTAGCGCATCTATCTCGCTTGATTCTTTGAGCATACTGAGATATTCACGGATAACCAACTTCATACAGTAGTCTCCCCAGTGATTTCATCTTCTGTACTGTTTTTCGTATTGTTTAACCCGACATTCTGCCATTGAAACCGCATACTAAATTGTCCAAGGGGGTTGATAAATTCTCCTTGTGGAAATTCTGCTTCATAGGAGAAAGTAGCCATCTGAGATGGTTCTGTAAAATCACCATCCCGCTCAGAGGCAATAGCGTGACCATACTTGAGTTTTACCATTGGTGATATACTTGCGAATACTGAATTTTGCTCTGCTTTTTTCATTATTAAATCTTGCTGCTTCCACTTGGCTAATTGCAGAAGATACGTTCGCTGTGAAGAAGGTTTGAGTTCCTTGAGATAGGGTAGTTTTTGCCGCGCATCGAAATAAGCTTCAGAACGATTTAATACCTCCTGAATTACATTCAGTTCAGCTTCTGTCACATCATCATCTTTCATCCTGCTTTTGAGGTAATCGCCAGCGTCATGGGGGTGATTATAAAGTACGTACTCACTGAAAAATTCCACTATCAAGCTAGCAATATTAAGCGAATATATTTCCCGGTTTAGTGCTGATAATAGAAGTGCAGGAAGAGAAGCAATATCTGTTATGTAACCTGCAAGCCTATACAGCACCCAGACAACTGTTTGATCATCAAGGGTATCAAGTACTTCTTTATTGAGCGTTATTGAACGGCGATTTTTTGCTGTTTTTTTGTGAACAAGTTTCGTTGTATCGTCATCACTTTCATGTACTGGAATTGAATTAAAGAAACGAATTACATCACTTCCAGCAAGGTGCAATTGTTTATTATGAGATGCAAACCAGCGTGTGATTGTACTATTGAGTGCGTTGAGATGGTTATTATGTAGCTCAATAAAAGTGCTATCAATAATTTTTGGTAGTGATGCTTGTTCTCCAGAACTATAATCCCAACCTAATGCTATGAACTCAACTAGTTGAAGGGCAGTCTTGGGATCATTTTTTAAACAGTAGTTGATACAATAGTCTAAGCTATCCAACATTTCTGTAGAGAAAGAAGGTATCTGCACTAAATGAAGAAGTACTTCTTTGTACCACGAGCAGCTGTAGGCTTCACTCGCTTTCTGAAACAATATATTGCTCAACTGTTCCCGGACAACATGGTTCTGACTTGATGCAAATTCAACTAGGATTGCTGCTGCTTCATCTGATTTATTTGCTAAATTGCCGTAGGCTTGTAGTAATACAAGGTCAGTCTCTACGTTGAATTTTTCTTTGAAACTATTGAATCTATCCAAAGTGGCTTGCAGTAGATCAGACTGCTTGCTAGTTTCGTAACTAAACTCACCCAGGAAAGCAATACCTATCTGCCGAAGTATTGATTGTTCTGAATTTGTCAAAACAAGAGCGCGACGATGGGCTTCGTCAGGGTTGAATTTGGCAAGTCCTCGAAGAGCATAAAAAGCTAGCGAAACTATACGCGGCTCTTGAGCTACTACAAACTTGTTGTATATAAAATCAGCATTGCTTTGAGAATGAGCAGCCAAATTCTCAACAATTGAGTATATCTTATATCCAGCATTGGTTTGAAATATTAGTTCAAACACATCCACTAGAGATTCAAGTTTAAGGTCAAGTTCTGGAAGTGCATCGCAGAAAAATTCGTAAATCTTCTCTCTTGATTTATCTCGTTTTTCTCTTGATGTTTCTAGTCTGGCTACTTCTGCTACACGACCCACTAAATCTTTTTTATATTCAGAGTTAAGTACAAGCAATACAGCAACTCCGATTTGACTACCAACATTTATGCGAATACTGCACCTGTATATCTCATAAAACAAACTGGCAAAATTTTCAAGTTCGTCCCAAGCCGCTATTACTAAATTCACAGCATAACGAACTAAGTAGTCGTGCCGAACTGCTGGATCAGAAAAACCTACCTTGCCATTATCGCTTCTCAGAAACCCAAGTTCAAGCCCCGGACTTAAATCAACTTCATCAATTGGCGGTATAGGCACAGTCTCCTTAGATTGCTGATAAATTCCACCAGCTGCCCATTGTAGAGATGCGTGTGCTTCTGGATAACTTTGTCGGATTTGTTGCCAGTGTGGGGTGAAGTTCATCTCGCTATACACAACTATATGCTTGTACTTTATTAAATATTTTTTGGAAGTCCCTAAACGAAATTACCCTACTTATGAATTTTGGGTGACGTTTATATAGTTCCCAAAAGAATGCGGCGGGTAAAAAATGCGATCGCGCCTCGCCGTTGATTGACTGAGATTGCGATCGATTCCTCTGGGACATCGATCCCATCATCCCAGGTTACTACTTGCGGGAATTATTGGCGATTTGACATTGAGCATTCCCGGATAGCCATTATCGATAAACAGATATTGGGCTGGCATATTCAAGCAATCGTTCCCATCCCAATACCCATGCAGTTTTTACTAGGATCTCTTTACCGTTGCTGAATTTGATAAATTCTCCACCTCCGTCAAAAAATACATCAACAACCAATTGATTCCGCACATCGCGTCCCCACATTTTTTCTGCGGCATTCCACCACCGTTGCCCAGGTGAAGAGAACATCTCCCTTTCTAAATATTCATCACGCCATGCTTTAGGCTTCCAATTATCCTGTAGGGCACGAATTAATAAGGCATTGGGGAAAATCTCTTTCTCATGCTCACTCAACCACAGCGCATATTCGATTGCACTTCGCAACGCATCCTCTAAATCTAAAGAACAACCTTCAAGTGCATCTTGAACTTCGGCATCTGCAAAATTAACACCGATAGTTACCAGCGCTCCTTCGTATTTTTTAAATACCTCGTACTCAACCGATTCCTTTTCCCAAAACCACATAGTATACCCCTAACTATGTTGAACTCCATTTGTAGTAGATTAATCGTAATCCAAGAACTGGTAATTAAATCGCTACGCATTTTGAGAATCAGGAAATGCCTTCTAAATACCAGTCACATTATCCAGAAAACTGGTCAAATATCGCTCTGGAAGTCAAACAATCTGTGGGCTGGCGTTGTTCTAAATGTCGGTTGCAGTGCATTCGCCCCGGTGATGATACCAAAAAACTTACCTGTTACCTTAGAATGGAGCAAATGCAACCATATACTGAAGAAATGGTTGAGTTAGATAAACAGTAGTAAATTATGTCAACAATCCAACGCTTATCAAACGGATTAAACCTAATTGTTAAGTACGATGAATCAGCCAATGTTGGTATTGGCTCAGAGATAAACGAGCCGGGTATCATTTATGTAGAGGATAAATCTTTGAAAACTTATACCAATATGTCAGAACTTGAACGTCATAATATGAATTCTTGGGGTTGGAAGTGGGATAATGGATTGTGGATAATAGATTTAGATTAAGGTATTACTGGACAATAGGAGTGGGCAGTAGATTTTAAGTTAGCTTGCGGTTATTTTTAAGAGAGCATAGATGCAAAGTTTTATGTCATTATTGGCGCTCAAGTACGAAATTACATTGCCTCTTGCTCTGTTTATGGTTTAGAAGTTTTCTCATTTTTTAGTTCAAAGCACAGTTACACAACTTGAAGTTCTGTTGAAGTAAAACTTAGGAAAGAAGTGTAGAGAAAAATATGAGCGATCGCTTAATGGAAAAACTGTTTAATGAGGCAGTCAGCCCAATCTTCTCTTCAAACAACTTAACTAAATATTCAGCGCTCAAACAAAGAGAAGACGAATTCAAAGCATTATTTAATATTGAACTAGTAGAATATGTTGACTCGAAGAGAGGATTTAACTTTTCTCTATTTATCCGCGACTTTTTGAGCGAAGCTAAATTGCCATATAGCAGTGCTGTTAAGCAAAAATATGGAGAGCGAGCAGCGAATTTGATTGGGGAATTAATTTGTATTTGAAAGCCAGATTTTTTCTCAATTAAACTGAAGCATAAATAATGCTAATCGCTCTCACTAGTATTGTTGTATCGAATATCACATCCTTAGTTCTTCCTTTGGACAAGATAGCCTTGGCGGTAATCACTCTTCTTTAATTTGGAAGCTTGACGTGCAGACCACTGACGCATAGGAGTAACTTTTTCTACATGAAGTAGCTGATGGCGATAAGTATCATTGCCCGTTAGTTGAGCGATCGCACCAGCAATAAATCGAGCGCAGCGTTCTGGCTGAGACGAGACTTGTTCCTCTGCAAACCGGATGACTAGCCAGTTGGCATCGGCAAAACACTTGTTCCTGTAGTCATCCTCGCCGATACAGTGGGTAGGCTTAAGAGTTGCAAACGAAATTGGCTCATCGACCTCCAAATCTATGTGTAAGCCAGTATTTGGTTCAATAATAAGAAAATCAGCCGTAAATGGTAGTCGATGCCCTGGAGGAAGCATCACCTGCTGGGGAGAAACAATTTCACCAAAATAGTGTTTGAGAACATTTTCAAACAGCCCCTCACTTGCCCCGATTGGTGCATCTCCCTGTCCACAAGGAAAAACTAAAGGGGTAAACTGTTTTTTTTCTTTAACTAACTCTGGGATAACAACAATTGGATATTCTGGTGTCTTTGCCATACTTGCATTAACTCTTCATACTGCAATTATCTAAATTCACAACGTCATTACACAATCAACAAAATACTGAAAATAAACCAACTTTTTTCTAATTTATGGACGCAATAATTAGAAAATTATCAGTTTTCGTACAGCATCCCTTCTGGATAAGATTACTTCTGAGTACGCTACAAGCAACTAAGATGAAGTCTAGCTTTGACTATCTAGAAGACCTTCTTGCGGACAACTATCCAATCATCGCCTGCGAATCTCCCCTCCAAGAACGTCACCGCCTCCTCACCCGGATCACTACTTACTGTCACCAAGCAGGCAAAAAAGCCTACATCTGGAATCTCAGCGAGGACAGTATTAAAGAACTAGTAGTCAGCGCCGAAGAAAATCTGGTTCTTCGAGAGTTTGACGACTATAAACCTTCGATAAAACAAAATAAAGAAGAGTATTTTCAAGTACTCAATTTTTGGAAGTTTTATTCTGGCACTGGAGTATTAATCGTTGAAAATATTTTTCCTTGGTTAAAAGAAAGCATCACTAAAGATACTGAATTTGTTCTTATATCAGAATGGATTAAGTCATCGCTAGTTAATCTAAAATTTCATACAAACAATAGTGATAAGACTACCATATTACTAGGAGCTAATGCCGAGATAGCAAGCGAGATAGCGGCAGAAATACCCCTTTGGAGTCAAGAATTACCAGATACACAAGAAATTATTGCTAATTTAATTAGCAGTAATTTATTTCCTTTAATTTATACTGAACAAGATTATTTAGAAATTGCTAACGCTAGTGCTGGTCTGTATATTTCTGATATTATTTCTTGCTTAACCGATATTAGAAAAAATCATGACTTAGGAAATTCCAGTGAGATAGCAAAGCTTCTACTAGCAAAAAAAATTCAATTGCTCAACCGCTTGTATGACATCGAATTCTTACCTCCACCAAAAGTTCAACTTGGGGGATTGGAACTGATGCAGCAGTCATTCAAAAAGTTCAAGCGATTGCTTACCCCGCGTGCCAAACAATATAATCTGCGTGTACCCAAAGGGATTATGCTTGTGGGGCCACCGGGGACAGGAAAATCACACTCAGCAAAAGCCTGTTCCCAGAATATGGGTATTCCCCTTATCATGGTCGATTGGGGCAACTTTAGAAGTTTTGGCAACCAAGCAGAAATGAAGCTTAAACGCTTGTTGCGACTGGTAGATAGGCTCAACCAAGTAATTTTGTACTTTGACGACTTCGATAAAGGCTTCGCCGGGGAGGATGACCTCGCCAAACGGCTTGCTGGCCAGCTGCTGACATGGATGCAAGAGCGCACGTCAGATGTACTGGTCATCGCCTCAGTCAACCGCATGGAATGGCTGCCACCCGAACTCACCCGTGCTGGACGGTTTGACTATTTATTTAAGGTAGACCTGCCCAATAATGGGGAAAGATATAGTATCTTCAAACTGCACGCTGCCCGATTTGACGAACGTTTTCGCAATGGCGGCGACCCCTGGAGCGAGGAACAGTGGCGCAGAATTCTTAAAGCCACCAATCGGTGTGTAGGTGCAGAAATCCAGACAATTGTAGAACGCGCCGCTAGTACCATATTCTGCGAAACAATAACGGAAGATACCTACTCAGAAAGCCAAGTTCCCACACTTGAACTAACAATCGAGGCATTACTAGAAGAACGCCGCCAGATTAACCCGCTTGCCATCCGCGAAGCCGATAGAGTCGAGTCGATGCGTAACAAAGCTGACCAACAAGCTTTACCTAGTAGTCCCCTCGATGAAAGCAAGTTTGCTGTTGGTAACATCGAGATTTTTAGCTAATGAAAGGAGCCAGAATACAGAATTCAGGAGTCAGAAGAACTTCAGCCATAAAGGAAGGAGTTTCGCGCTGGTGGTTAAAAACTTTTTTGTTTTGCTTAACAACTCTGATAAGGCTTTAAACCAACAGTTAAGAATCATTCGTACAAAATCCTCAAGCCTTACGCAAGCTTTCTCCTGAATTCTGACTCCTGACTCCTGAGTTCTGAGTTCTGACTACTTCTTTGTAAACATCATAAATCAATTCAAAGTTTCATCATGTTTGAACGAAAGCAAATGTAGCCAAAACATTTCAACAGTCATAATGCTTGCCATTTCTAACCACTCTACTACTTTATTTATCTAAAACTATGGAAGTCACAAGACAAACCGCTCAAACCAACATTCAAACTAAACAAGCACAAAATCCAGAAAAAAGCCTATTTTTCAAAATTCTCAATATCGTTGGGCCAATTGCTGGTTTTACTGCTGCTCTCTCACCCCTACCACTATACTTTTGGACTCGCCAGCCCCAGTATCTACCTATTGGTGCAACCTTTACCAGTAATAATCAAACAGTTCAACTTGAACTAGCAGACGATAGAAAAGAATATGTCCACGGACTCAAATTTCGTGACTCTATTCCCGAAAATCACGGAATGCTATTTGTCCTCAAAAAACCTGAAAAAGTTAAACTTTGGATGCAGGATACGTATATTCCTCTAGATATGATATTTCTCCAAGACGGAGTTATTAAATCAATCGTAGAGGCGGCTCCCCCCTGCAAAACAAAAACCTGTCCTAAGTACGATTCCATCTATCCTGTTAACCAAGTTATCGAACTACCTGCTAACAGTACCAAAACCCTCAACCTCAAAGTAGGCAAGAAGCTCCATCTCGACTTCAACCCAAATCAAACGCAGAATTAGTTGACGGACAATTTATTTCACTAGGTAAATTAACGGTAAACCACCGTAATTACACTACCTCATATATCAATTACTGACCCCCGATATAGATTATATCGGGGGTCAAACATTATGAAATAAACCACTGATTTAAATGTTGAAAGTTGTCAATTCAATTTTTCTAATTTTTTACTAATGATTTACTGAAAATCATAGTGTTTAAAAATGGAAAATTCTTAGATGCTTTTACGGATATTAGTCTCATAAAATAGGTTTACAAGCGAGAAGTTGGAGCAGAGATTTACTCCAATCCAAACTATGTACTAGGGGCAGACTCCGCCAACGGAATAAAGCAGTAATTCAGTCGTAATTACCCCTACAAAGTTTCATCCAGTAATTTCCAAAATCATCTACTTTTTTTATGAGAACAGACTACGAATCTAATTTTAGCAACGATCGCATTCCTTCCTACGAAGAATACGGATATCCCGCTCCCACCCGTCGCCGTCGCAACTGGAAAGAAAACGCCAGCATCGCCGGACTAATGGCAGTTGGTACTGGCTTGATGATTGCAGATATCTCCATTCATCACATGGTAATGGCATCGCTGGCTTTTGGAACTGGCATTGTAGCGTTACTACCAAAGGAAGCAAACTTGCTACTTTCCAACTTCGAGAAATGGCAGCGCAAGTATGGCATCAATATTTATACTGTCTTGTTCTGCTTGGTAGGTGTAGTATTTATGTTGGATATGGCCGCTGCACCTGCAAACGCCCAGTTCATGCAAAACGCAGAGGACTTTTTCACAGAGTATTTTACAGGTGTTGACGCAGACATCATTAAATACGTATTCGCAGTACTGCGCGGTTTGTTCTTAATTTACCTTGGTATTGGTCTAATCCGGGTCGTTCAATCAGCCAGAAACGACGAGGATTGGCAAACAATCGCCCGTACACCAATTATCGTTGCCCTCACAGTTGTAGTTGGAGATTTGCTTGCAGGGCTGGTAACAGGCTGATACCAAGTCTTCAAAAAAGCCACCACGAGTGGCACAATTCCACAAGTGCCACTCATCAAAATTTCAAAAGCTGACTTTTGCCTTTCGTAATAATGACAAGAGTTCGGGAATTTCGTACTGTCAACCGCGTATTAGGAGACCAGCCACGCCTCGGGCCATTCCCCGCCGACCAAATTGTTCCCTGGAGTGCGATCGCTCTCATCTCCTACATGGTAGTCAAGGGTTTTATGCAAGCTTCTTGGCTGGCAACCGGAATCGTAACCGCTTGGGGATGGGCAACCTGGTGGACAGTAAGTTCTAACAAAGCCTTTTTCGGTAAGTTTGTCGGCACACCCCGCATCACTCGTGGTTACAAACCTTTTGTCTCCCTCGTTAATCCTCTACAACCTCAACCCAAGAAAAAGCGCAAGCTTAAAAAACGCAGATAAAGCTTCTCAAGTAAAAAATATCACTGAACGAAACAACAGGCTATGAGTTCGACCGCCTCCACGAAAATAAAGCACAAAATTGGTAAAAAATCTCTCGATACCGAACAATTAGGTGTTGTCAAAAACCTGACACCGTTTGAGGATATTACCCATTTAGCCGGGATTGCAAGTATCTCGCTTGCTGGTCGTAGAGATATCGGCGCACTCATCCTCCAGAAAAAAGAAGATATTCAAATCAAGTTCTGCTTCGACGTACAGGGAATTCACCCGTCTTTACCCGAAGAACAGATTATCCCGATTTTTGAAAATATTGAAGGCGGACTCAAAGAACTTCCCGAACGCGAAACCTTAACAATTCATCTTGGTTCGTTCACTGATGATTTTCTCCGGCAGCAGGAACTAAAAAAGATAGAGGATAAATGCGATTTAGAGCAATTAACTTTATTAGTGCGATCTGAACGTCTGCGAGCAAGAGAACTCACCGAAGCAGGAACTCGTAAAAATAAGTTTTTACGTTTCTGGTGTACCTATAGTGTCCTGGCTTCTGAAGACAGTCGCTCAAATGATGCAATTGAAAAAACTATCAAACAATTGCAAAATGCCTGGTTCCAATTTACTGGACAAATTCACGGTGTTCGGCAAGAACGAATCGAAACAATTTTACGGGATAGTTTTACTTCTGGGTTTCAACGGTGGGAACAACTTTTTACTAACTCAATGGGGCTTTCAGTACGAGCAGTCACAAGTGAGGAAGTATGGTCAATTCTTTGGAGTCAGTTTAACCGTAGCGATGCACCCAAAGTTCCCAATCCCCTCATATTAGATGAAGAGGGGCTTCGAGAAGTTCAAACCAGCGATTTCCATATTCGCCACCTGATGCTGGAGAACGAAAAATCTGTCCCCTTTCTCGATCGCAGCTGGGTAAGACTGCAAGACAAGTATATCGGCGTTCTTCAGTTTAGCGAAAAGCCCCAAGGCTGGGTAGACGAATACGCCCAGCTTCGATACCTCTGGGAGGTAATATCCAAAGAAAAAATTTCCGATACTGAGATTATCTGCCAGCTATCTAAAGCCAACCAGGGACTTGCCAAAACTGCTCTTCAACGGATTACTAAACAGTCAATAACTTCCAGCGCCATGTCTTCTGAGAAGGGATCAATTGACGTAAAGGCCAATATGAACATCGAGGAGGCAGTTAAGGCACAAGAAACTATCCTCAGAGGCAGTCTCCCGATCCATACTGCCGTTGTTTTTTGTGTTCATCGTCACAGTCGTCAAAAACTCGATGAAGCTTGCCAATACCTTTCTAGCTGCTTCTTGCGGCCTGCCGTAGTTGATAGAGAAATCGAGTATGCTTGGAAAACATGGTTACAATGTGTACCTATTGTCTGGGAAAACCTACTTACAAGACCCTTTAACCGTCGCCTCCCCTATTTTTCATCAGAAGTTCCCGGACTCATGCCGATAGTTAGAACGGCTACGGGAGATAAATCCGGGTTTGAGCTAATTGCTGAAGAGGGAGGAACTCCAGTACATCTCGACTTGTACAAGCAGCACAAAAATCTCGCTATTTTTGGTACTACCCGTGCAGGTAAATCTGTCTTAGTAGCAGGTCTATTAACACCTGCCTTAGCTCAAGACATTCCCGTAATTGCACTTGATTATCCCAAACCCGATGGTACTAGCACATTTACCGACTATACCAAATTTATGGGGGAAGAAGGAGCATATTTCGATATTAGTAAAGAATCGAACAATCTATTTGAATTACCTGATTTAAGGGGGTATGAGCCGGAAGTTATTAAGGAGAGGATGACCGATTTCAAGGAATTCCTGAAATCCACATTAATGATAATGGTACTAGGGACAAACCCTGTAGGGATAAGTGCCACAATGATATCAAATATCGAGAGTATCATTACAATCACAATTGAAACTTTCTACAACGATGAAGATATAAAACTCCGGTACAAGGTAGCACTAGAAAATGGAGTAGGAACAAGTGAATGGGCAGATATTCCCACACTTAAGGATTTTTATAATTATTGTTCGCCTGGGTTTATCAAACTCGATTCAATCACCAATAATAGTAAAGAAATTCTTGATGCTCTTGACCAAATCAGATTGCGATTAAAGTTTTGGCTGAACTCACGAGTTGGACAATCAATCGCCAATCCATCTAGCTTTAAAACTGATGCGCGACTACTGGTATTCGCACTGCGATCGCTTGGGAGTGAAGCTGATGCAGCAGTCCTTGCCCTTAGCGCCTATTCCGCAGCATTACGTAGAGCTTTATCATCTAAAGTATCAATATTTTTCTTAGACGAAGCACCGATTTTGTTTAGTTTTGACAGCATAGCCGAGCTAATTGGTAGACTCTGCGCCAACGGTGCGAAAGCAGGTATACGTGTAATTTTATCTGCCCAAGAACCAGAAAGTATTTTCCAAAGTAAGTCTGCTTCTAAGATATTTGCTAACATCACAACCCGCCTTATCGGCCGGATTCAAACATCAGCAGTTGACCCATTTGTGAACAGGTTTAAATATCCTTATGAAATTATCTCGCGTAATAGTACCGAAGCATTCTTCCCAAAACGTGAAAGTATCTACTCACAGTGGTTACTTGACGATAATGGCAAGCTTACCTTCTGTAGATATTACCCTGCTTATTGTTTACTTGCAGCAGTAGCAAATAACCCGAACGAGCAAGAATTACGCACCCTCTTCCTCAATAAATATGCCGATAACCCAATGCTGGGTATGGTGAGATTTTCAGAAGGCTACATACAAATGCTTCGGGGAAATGAGTTAAGCCAAGAAGCACAACATTTACTGGATAAAAATAACAATCAGCAATTAAAGTCAGCATAAATTATATAAGACAAACTAACAAATAATCTGGGCTGGGAAAAAGAAGAATCAATAAATCATAGAAAAGTGGCTTAAATTTAATTGCCACATTGGTTATTTTATCCACCAAAAGTATGAAGCCAAAGTTCAATTTTAGTAAGAAAGGGGCAATAATCGGGTCAATCATTGGTCTGGTTACTTTACTCAGTACAGCACCCAGTTATGCCTTTTCAATTGACGATTTCTTCAAGGTTTTAGGCAAATTCAATAACTATTTTGAAGAAACTAAAAACGAACTCACCGCAGCAGCTAATGAATGGGGTGGGATGAAAGGCGAAGCTAAAACTGCTATTCAGACTGGCAGTATGGATATGCCAGACCCAGTAAATTCAGCCGAAAAGCTCAAAGAGCAACTCAAGGGAAAGGGTAACTGGAATGAAAGTAACACAGTTGAAGGTGCTGTAAGTGCAGCTAACGAACTGGAGAGAGAAACCACCCGCGCCACGATCGCCAGCGTCTTAGGGGAAATCGGCCAGGAACGTACCAAAAATGAAATAGAAGCAACTGAACAAACTGTAGCTGAGGCCAAAGAACTCGCGGAATCTGCACAAGCAATGGATGCTTCACAAAACATCCTCAAGGTAATTGCTGCCCAAAACTCGCAAATTGTCTCAATGTTGGGGCAATCCCGCACTGACGGACTGCAAGCACGGCACGATGTCCAGCAAACTAACCTGATGCTATCTCAACTTGCCGAACAAGGGGCAAGCGATCGCCGTCGTCAAAACCTGATGATGGACGGTATCAGTGCCCAGTACATCGAAATCAGTGGGTTTAGCAGTCTCAAAACTACTGCTGGGCAATAATTCACCCTAATTAGTTGGTCATCTCTGCAATTGAGATGACCAAACCTTCACGCCTGTTAACCAAGTGCTATGTTAGAACACCTCATAATTGCAACCGACCCATTTTTTGGACAAGACATTTTAGAAAATGCCGCCGCTGGAGCGCAACTAGTAGCTGAAGGTTTTAATGAACTTTGGCAAGAAACCCTGAACGGTAGCTTGTATGGCTCGATGTGCAAAGTTGGT
The DNA here is from genome assembly GCF_034932245.1 of Nostoc sp. UHCC 0251. Taxonomy (NCBI): domain Bacteria; kingdom Bacillati; phylum Cyanobacteriota; class Cyanophyceae; order Nostocales; family Nostocaceae; genus Nostoc; species Nostoc sp. UHCC 0251. The sequence continues at coordinate 19,794 of NZ_JAYGHD010000017.1, read as the reverse complement.
CAGTTTTTTGCGATCGCCACACTCACCCTTTTTATGGTTGAGTTAGGCAAAAACTGGATAAATCAAGAGGATATGAAAGCCCTCTCCAGTTGGATATGGCCCATCCTGGTTATCGGGCTACTAGCTAACAATGGCACTTTACTCAGAAGTGGAACACTCGCAATACGAGGATATATTAATACTGTCAATAGTGACATTCTTGAATTTACCGCTGCTGGAGCAAACCTAGAAGTAGCATTCAATCGGGCAGTTGGCAATATTGCCCTCCAGCAGCAAGTAGGGGCGGCAATGGAAAGATGCCGCTCAATCCCTGGTAACACGCAAGATTCAATCACCTGCTTGCAACAAGCAGAAGCAGAACTCAAAACCTCTGCGCCCGATCTATTCAAAGGAGAAGCCCCCGATAGCGGTAGTTGGGAGTTTAACCCACTTCAGGCTTTATCTGATGCCAAAGATGCGCTCAACGACCTCTCCCCCGGTCAAATTGCCGAAAAGATTGGTAATTCTATCACCAGTACAATCGGCTCGATGATTACCGGATTTGTCGCAGTCATCCTCCTCGCCCTAAATAACGCCTACCAGTGGGGTATCGAATTCACGATGCTTTTAACTGCCCTACTTGGCCCGTTGGCAATAGGCGGTTCACTACTCCCCTTTGGCGCGAAACCTATTTTCGCTTGGCTAACTGGTTATTTCACCGTTGGAATGGCAAAACTTTGCTTCAACATGATTATTGGTTTGTGCGGACAACTTATTGCTAATTCCGAACAAAACCAACCGATGATATTTCTCCTTTTTGTCGGATTGGTTTCTCCTATCCTTTCATCTGCATTAGCCGCAGGTGGTGGAATAGCTGTTTGGACAGGATTAGGTAAAACAGTAGCATTTGGATCTGAAATTGCAGCAGGAATCGCTACTGGTGGAGCAAGTACAACTGCAACGGTTGCTGTCAATGCCACCAAATTTGTTAGTTCCAAAATTAAAGTTAAAAAGTAATTAGTCAGAATTCAGGAGTCAACGAAGACATTTAAATATTTGATAGTTTGGCAAAAAGCACATCAGTTTGTTTTATTAGTATATCAATTTACTAGTGAGTTCCCTAAATCGGAAATATATGCTTAAACCTAAGTCTAAATCTCAACCAGCCCGCCTCCTCAGTTACGGTCAATCTACCTCTACACCTATTGCAATGGCAATCACCATAACAGCAGGAGGAACTATATTATCTATCCTATTGCAAATTGTAAATATTGGTATGAGTTCTAGTACAAATCGTCATGTCAAAGGTATGACGGTTGTTCAACTCCAAGATGGCTCTATTTCACCTGGTAAATTTGCTGCTCCCAACGAACGCGAAGATGAAACTATCAAACGCTTTATCTCAGATAGCATGATTAAAATGTTCGGTTGGAACGGAATAATCGAAGCAACAGAGAATGGAGAAAACGTTACCAAATCTGATAAAGGAATAGATGTTCAAACAACAAAAAATAGTAGAAAAAGAATTCCGACTAGAGCTTGGGAAGCAGCATTTGCACTATCTGAAAATCAAGATTTTCGGGCAAACTTCCTGAAAAAATTAGCAGAAATTGTCCCAAATGGTGTATTTAACGGTGAAGTTCAAGTCTCACTCGTCACCCGCCATATCTCTGAACCCAGAAAAATCAAGGATGGAAAGTGGGAGGTTGATTATATCGGCACGCTTGTAAGCTTTGATAGAAATGAAAATCAAGGTAAAGGAATCGCCTTTAACAAAACAATTACTGTCGAAGCTATCGATACTCCCAAGTTACCAGCCAAGCCAACTGAACTTGATAAAAAAATTTATTTAGTACGAGAGCAAGGTTTAGAAATTACTCAAATTGTTGATTATAATCTCGGCAAAAAAGAAAATAATTAGTAATTAGATACCCAAATATGTTACAGCTACAAGATGAGGCTTCAAATAAGCATGAATTATCTTCCGTAGATAGTCTTTTACCAATCGATAGTAAAGATATAAAGCCTGTAGAAAATGAACTGGAAGGTTCACAATATGAGGTAGCTGAAGAAGATGAACTGGAAGTAGAAGACCCCGCATTAATACAAACTAAACACGATTTTGTCACATCTCCCTGGTCAAGATTAGGAATTATTGGTGGTGCATTCGGTGCTGGGTTCCTAGTTATATTTGTTGTCCTCAACGGCATGATGAATGGGGGTGGTAAAAATGCCAAAAAACCAGAAGTAACCCCTACCCTTACTCCCACGGTTGCCGCATCTGAGAAAAAAGATGGGGATGTTTATGCCAAGCTTGCCCTTGCCAAGCAACAGGAAGAACTTGATGCACTAAATGGTAAAGGCAAGACGGAAGATAAAGAAGAGAAAAAGGAAGGTACTGAAGAAGAACAATCCAAAAACAAAGAGAAAACACGCTCTATTCCACAACGAAGGGTAGTCGCTCAACAAACTCCCCCTACTTCTAGAAGACGTGTATACCGAGAAGAAGCACCCGAAACTGTTAGACCAAGACGTAGAGAAGTCGCCTCACAGCCAATACAACCCCTGCGTCCTAGCGCTCCTCTGCCAAAATTTGCCAAACAAATAGTTGCCAGCAACCAGAGTGTCGCTAAAGACCCAATAGCCGAACTTGAACGCCTGCGTAGTCTGGGTTCGGTTGGTCGGGTTGATTATATGTTAGCCAGTACCACTGTAAGTGAAGCTACAAGCACAACAGCAGAAGAAGTTACAGCTAAAACTGAAGAAACATTACGCCCAGCAGAACAAAATACCAGTCGCTCCCGTCGTCGCCGTAACCGCCGCAGCGAGAATACCGAAACAGTTACCAACACTCCCAGTCAAATTGAAGAACTACGGCCGCGTTGGGAACCTGTAAACACAAACGACAGTACTCCAGAGTATAGCAATACTGGTGACGAAGAGAACAATCAAGCCGTACCAGTTATTTATAGTTTCTCGGTAAAAGAACCACAAACTAGCTCAGAACTTGGCAAAGAAAAAACCGTAGAATCCAGTTTTGCTGGTAATAAAGAAAACAATTCTCCTCAGCAAGTCGAACGACTTGCAAATGACTACCTGCCAGAAGAAGCACAGATACTTCAAGAAACACAACCACAGTATCTAGTTGTCGGTTCGTTTGCAAGTGCAACCCTCGTAACTCCCCTCGTGATGCCCCAAATCAACAATAACGGTCGTTCCCAGGAGCAGACAAATACGTTACGGTTTGTCGCCCAGTTGAACGAGCCGCTTTACAGCAATACTGGCGAAATAGCCATTCCAGCAGGAACACAGGTAACTATCGCCATGATTTCGGTTGATAGCACATCAGGCGTGCGTGCCGAAGTCACGGCCATCCTCAAAGACGGAACCGAATACCCCCTATCACCCGGAACGATATCAGTCCTGGGAGAGGCAGGTTCCCCCCTAGCCGCCAGACCCTACGACGACAAGGGATCTGAAATTGCCAAGTATGATGCCACTTTGGGGACAATAGCTGGTCTTGCCAAGGTAGGGGAAATTATCAACCAGCCGGATGAAGAAGTTACAGAAGATTTGCCTTTAGGTGGGACAAGAACCCGCAGCCGCAATAACAACCGCAACCTGGGAGCTGCCTTTCTTGAAGGTGCCTTTGGCAAACTTGGCGAAACAGTCAGCAAACGGACAGAACGTGCTACTGACGAAATCAACCGCCGTCCCAATGTCTGGTATGTGCCTAAAGACACCAAAATCACAATCAAAGTCGATAGGTCAATCAAGCTGTGAAACTCAGATATATAGCCGACTTTAGTTTAATGATGCCCTGGGCGATCGCCTTTGGCGGATGCCTCACCATTGCCTCCGTGCTTGCACCAAACCAACTTGTACTAGCAAATACTATCCGTCAAGTTGCAGCGTCCCAGGTATCAGGGGAAAATGCCCAATTGCAGACAGTTAAGGTCTGGCCCGGACATGGGGTATCAATATCGTTCTACAACACCAGAGAAATCATCAAGAAAATCTGGCTAGATGACCCATCTAGGTTTGTTTTTGATGTAGACGGATGTCTTGAAGGCTTGGGTAAGTGTTCTGGAAACAGTACGGGTGCTGGACTAATTCATATTCGCCGCATCGAGACTGTCAAAATCCCCGGTTTACCACAAGCTTCTTACGGGGCGCACATGACGGTGATTACCGAATCTGGGTCAACAAGGAAAAGCTATCACTTTCGGATTGTAGCGGGCAGTGGCACACCAGAGTACAGCCAAATTGAAATTATTGGCGATACTCCCAGCAAACCTGAAGAAGTAAAACCAAAAGTCAGTTACACCGCATTATCTGATAGCAGACATATCGCTAAAGGAATGCAAGTTGCCCTAAAAAATCAGTGGGTTACTACAGATAGCAAGCTTTGGAAGCGTCTGAACCAACTTGTTGAGTTGCGATCGCAAGGAGAGGAACTTGTTGTCGCCGCCAGCACCACCGGAGTATCAATGCAGTTGGTTGAAAAACTCATGGTGCTAGGTGGAAAGCGCTTCTTAGAAATACCGCCACAGCGCAATAACCCTCTCACAACAACAAATCTAGGTAAATCAATTTTTAAATAACCAGTTATGTATACCGAAAATCTGACCACTAACAACCAAATTTTAGATACGACACCAGAGGTAACTGCGATTGTACCAGTGAGAGCTGCAAGTCAGGAAAGTACTCACAAAAAAACCAACCGAGCGCTTGAGTATCGGATGGAAAAGTTTAATAATTTACGCTACCTGATGGTAGCAGGACTTATTGCAGGACTTGCCCTACATGGGTTAATCCGGTTTGGAGGTAGCTACAATATCGGCAGTCTCCTATTCGGTGAGAAAGCAGTAGCTCTAACAGTTCCATCGAAGTATTCAAATTTGAACACTTCGATAGATAAAACAAAACAAACCAAACAGCCACAGCCCGTTGCAACTAAATACGTCAACGGCGCACCTACTCCTGACTGGAGCAGTATCACGTTCAAAAATATGAAATTCGGCGGTGCTGGCAGCGTCGAATTTCCTAATATCAAAAACCCTGGGATGAAGGAGACACGCACCTGGAGCGCAGGACAAAGCCTTTCCGAAGTCATGGAACTGGGTGATTTTGAAGCAACTGAGTTCAATATTGAAGATTTCACGCTTGAAGATATCGCCAACATCACGGGAATTAACCTCAAAAATCTTAAACTGTCAGATTTTGAGACACTAGAGTGGCAAACACTCGAAGACCTCGCCGAAGCAATTCCCAAGCTTGAAGATTCAGAAGTTGGAGCCATCCCACCAATTCAAGAACTAGTGACCAAAGTAACAGGCAGCACCGCAAGCTACCAAAGTGTTGGTGAAGTGCTAGACAATTATCCCGAACTGGGAGAAGTGGAACTTGGCAAGTATGTCAAACTCGATAAATATAAACTAACCAGCATCCCCGGTATTCAGGATGCACAGCTAAAGGACTTTACTAACTGGCAAAACACAACAATTAGTAAAGTTCCGGGATTAGCTGATGTACCGTTTGATCAGTTCCCCAGTGTTCCCATCCCCAATGTTAGCTTTATCGGCAAAGTAGACTTACCCCTCGGTTCGCTTGAAAGTGGACGCTGGAAGTCAATAAGCGGTAGCTATCAAGCTGGGTTTAATGTCCCATGCGAGAAAAAGTGCGGTCACATCGAAGTTTCGGGTAGTGAAACTATCGTTGGCGCACAGTGGATGTCCGGCAAAGACCAAAACGTTAAAGGCGGATTCGGCATCTTGGGCAGTCTCAATGGTGGGAAAGAACCCACAGGTCGTCATCCCTTTGGGAAATCATTTAAACAAGTCATCTGGGATATTAACGAAGCGGACGGCAGTATCACCACCGCGATGTTCTTCCGTATCTGCAAGCGGGGTTGGGTTGATTTAGGCTGCTCGCCCTACTTCATTGGCCCAGTTCCCTTCTTCACCTACCGCGAGATAGACCCAATTATCCTTGGTACACCCCTCACCATACCAAAGAAGTAACAAGTAAAAAGCCAATCATAGAAGAATTTATCCTCTTGCTTTTAACTTTTGACTTGGAGAGGACACCCCACACAAATAACGGAGAAATATGCAACTTTACTTAATTGCATATTTCTTCAATTATCTCATGCAAAATTAACACAGATTAATATGAATAATTATCTGTTTGCAACTGCTAAAGCTAAGACTGTTAGAGAAGTAAAAGCTGCTCATAAAAATAGTAATACTGACTTTAGTAAATATACAGATAAGCTCATGTCACCTCAAGGTTTACTACTTGCAGGGGGAATTGGCTTATTGTTGCTTTTACAGCTTTTTAGTAATGGTAAAAAAGGCAAGCTTGCTACTAGCTATTGGGGTGGAACAAAGGAAACTGCCCAAGCTAAGAAAAAAGCCTTGAAGCAAATCGTCGCTCCTAAATGTGATAGTGCCAGTCTGTATATCGGAGTACACAAATACAAGGGTCAAAAATCACCCAAGGGGAGCGGGGGAGTACCAGTTTATGTACCCGATGTCCAACGCGGAACTGCTGTAATTGGCGCACCTGGTAGCGGTAAATCATTCTCGGCTATCAACCCGATGATTTACTCAGCAATTGACCAAGGTTTTGGTATCGTACTATACGATTTTAAGTATGCAAGTCTTGCCAAAATCGCCAGTTATGCCAAATCAAAGGGGTATGACGTACACATATTTGCACCAGGATTCCCCGAATCGGAGGTATGTAACCCAATCGATTTCTTACGCGACAGTAGCGATGCTGAAACCGCAAGGCAGTTAGCTACAGTAATTAACAAGAACTTCCGCCTGTTGGGTAATGCGTCTGAGGATGCATTCTTTGGCCCCGCCGGCGACCAGTTGACGCAGGCTATCTTAATGTTAACTAAAGAGTTTGGCGACCACGCTGATATTATGACGGCTGCGGCAATACTTTCCAGTGAGAAGATGGTCGAACGCTTGATGGCAGCAGCACTAAACCCCTGGATTAAGATAGCTTTTGGTCAATTATTTAGTTCGGCTGGCTCCGAAAAAACCGTAGCGGGTATCGCTGGTAGCGCTTCATTGATGTTTACCCGATTCATGGCAAGGGGTACATTGGGATGCTTTGTCGGTAAAACAACCCTCCCCCTGGAGGTAAAACGCAAACAGATGATTATCTTCGGGTTAGACCGCGAACGCCGCGATGCTGTCAGCCCACTGATGACTAGCATTCTTCACATGGTAGTTTCCCGCAGTATCGCCAAAAAACGTAAGGAAGATGGCCCATTAATAGTATGTCTTGACGAGTTGCCAAGTATCTTCCTTCCAGATTTATTTAAATGGCTTAACGAATCTCGTTCCGAAGGATTCTGCGGTATCCTGGGTTGGCAAAATATGGGTCAGCTTGAAAAGATTTATGGTAGGGAAATCTCTAAAGCCATCCTCGGTGCCTGCGGCACAAAATTTGTTTTTAATCCTGGTGAAGAAGAATCTGCTAGATTATTTTCTGCATATTTAGGTGAAGAGGAAATTAAATATAAACAAAAATCTCGCTCAACTGGAGGGGGTAAAGCAAGCACATCTATCAGCGAGCAAGAACGGACTCGGAAGCTATTCGAGCCTGCCCAATTCCTCAAATTACCACCGGGGAAATGTCTATTTATCAACCCAGCTTATAGTAATAAAAATGAGGGTTCAGTACCAATATTAAAAAATATCAAAATCCCGAAATATATTATCGGACTCGAACAAGAAAACGATACTAACTGGGATAAAGTCATCAAAGAGCTTGCTAGGAAAAGTACCCAGAAAAAACCCACGCAAGAAGATTTAGATTTGCGAGTCAAGGAAGTAGATCGGAAGTTTCCTATCCCACAAGCACCCGTACAAGCAGGCAATGCACCATTACCTGTTGATGCATACAAGAGCTTTTTCTAAAAATGATACAATGTAGCGTCAAAGACGAAAATATCACTCAGACAAAAATAATTAAGCTAATAAATAATTATCACCAGAAAGGTCAATTAATTAGTTCACATCAAGTAAATAGCAAGAATGCACATTCAATTATTAGCTCTTTTGAGGAACAGTTTATCCTCCGACCAAGAGTGAAACTTCATGGGCTACATAGACAGATTGTAATCGATACAATTGAAATTGAAATAAATGCTAAAAACTATGGTGAATTAATCAAACATCATGTAAATTTAATTGGTTTTGAACAACAACAATATGTTGCATATCTACTTCCTTATCAAAGAGTAAACATACATATTATTTTCAACCGTGCCACAGGAAGCCAAGGAAACTTAATTGACATTAGTTTCCCTAAATATAGTATGTGGAATTCAGAATATAAAGTTAAACTCTCTTACGAGGCAATTATCAATGAATATTACAGAGCAGAAAAACAACAACTTGAGTATAGAAGAGATATTGAACGGAAAGTTAGACGACTTATTGAATATTCTGAAAAAGTCACAAACTACGACCTACAACTCGACAACGCTATTAATAGAATTAACCAAATTCTTAGAAAAATGGCATAAAACTTGTGAGGATATTAATGTACAGCACCAACAAATCAATCAAGAAATATTTATAGCAAAAGAAAAACTAACATTAATGGAAGTTAAAATATCCAGACTAGATGACAAGCTAGAAGCAATGTTAAAAATTATTGCTAACCAAAGCGAACAACTAAGCGAAATAAATCAAAATTTCAAAAATAGCCAAATAGAACTAAGTCAAAACAAACATCAAAATGGAAATTCAACCTCTCTATCACTTGAAGAGGTTAAATTTTTTATTTAATAAAACTACCTCAGCTTCAGTCCGATTCCATAAAAAATTACCCATTTCAAAGTAAGATATGTTTGACCCTAGACAAACTCAAGTTAATGAATCATATTTAAATACAGCTGATACTGCAATTAAAACAAGTCGGGAATTAAGTAAAACCCTCATCAATGCACTTACTAAGATAACTAAAGTAATTCTCGAAAAACTCAAAGAAGCTCAAGAAGCAAGTAAAATTGCAGTTGAAGTTGGCAAAGACATTTACAATCTTGTATCTGATGAATCTACCCCTGGTGCATATAAATGGGAAAAGGTAGATTTAACCAGCCAAAGTATAAAAAGCAATCAAGAAACTAATATTGTGTTCATTCCCGATCTATTAATAGAAGGTCAATACACAATAGAAACTGAACCTTTTACAGACTATCAAGCACAAAGAATTGCTGCCAGATTAGTAGAAGATGTACCCAATTTAAATAGTGATTATCAGCAAACAGGTGATATCGCTCTGAAAATTACAGCTTATTTGGAGTCAGAGGGTTCAGAAAAACAAATCGTTATCTACGAACAAAATAGCGAAGGTAAATGTACAACTAATCTTGTCACTGAAATACTTACCCCAGATGAAATAATAGATGTAGCAAGTGAACCACTGATTAAGCTACTACCTCCATCTGCTGAAATTATTGAAAATTCTGAAGATACAAAAGAGTTATTATCTGATAATGAAAATTTCACTGCTATAGAAGTAAATCCACTGTTAGATGATAGTCAGCTGACTATAAATAAGTTACTACAAGATGAAAACAGCGAAAACAGTTCGCCCATAACTCAAGAAATAAACTCATCTGTTGAAATAGAAGCAGATGAGAGTTTTGAAGATGATGTGGTCAATAATCTTCAAGAAGAAATCGCACAGTCCAAAGAAACTCTTCAAATCAAAGAGATAGTTGTTAGTAACTACCAACCTCAAGATAAAGCTGAAGAAGAGGTAAATGAAAATGGAACTCGCAATCAGCTTTTTGCACAAGAGCCAGAGGAGCTAGAAACTAATAATCGAAACAAATATGCACCTGAATTTAGCTATCAAGAAGTAGCTAACTCCCAAGGTGTAGAGTCAGCAGCGCAGCAGTGGGCGCGTCAAGTTGAAGTACCTATCTATCAAATTAATAATAAACAAGCGCGGGAGGAACGCTACAACGGGGAAAATAAAGACATTGCTGAAACCGCGACGACAATGTTAAAAAAATACGGCACTCTTGAACAAGACGGGTCGCGTATTTACCGTAGCGATACATTTGTGATTCGCCAAGAGGGAGACACTGTTAGCATTCACCGCCGCAGTGATGAACTATTTGGGTGGGAAAACTCTTTGATGGATTTTAAACTCAACAAAAAAGAGGAACCCAAAATAACGAAAAAACCTACAGAGATGTTACCTATTGAACGTCAGGAGTTTCTGATAGTGGCAGAGTACTTGGGCGACAATGGCAAGCTCCCTGACCTCAACAATGCCGATATCCGTGATGTAGCAAATAGCTTGGGAAGTCTTGCACCCGCTGGCACGATTAAAACGCTGGCAGTATTTAAACAAAATGAGATGTTGCATACCCTCAATAACGTCCTCATCCAGGCTGATAAGGAAGAACTTACGGTAGGTGAATTTACCATCAAGCGTACTCGTGAACCCGAAAATAATCGAGCCAGCCTGCAATTATTTAAAACTACTGAAGAGAAAGGTACTCAAGAACTTGTCCGGTTTGACTTGACTAAAACCGAAGCTGGGATTACTAAAGAGGTCAGTAAGATAAATATCTCTGACTACGACATCAACCAAGTCAAGTTTATTGCCCAGAACGCCAGCAAACTCAACTTGGAACAAATCTTCGGTAATGAACAATCTACCCCCGCAGCCGCACCCAAAGAACGAGTCATACAAGCAGCTGGTGATATGCCTGTGAAAGTTCACCCCTATATCGCTGAGGAATGGGCGAACATGGTCAAGCATGGTAGCCCTGACTGGGGAAAGGCAATGAACCAGGGTAATGAAGAGATTCTTCAACGGATAAATGAGAATGACGGCAAGTTACCAATTGCCGACCAGAGGGAAATGTACTTCAAGATTTTAAACCATAAGACAAATGAAGCTGAAAAAAAAGGAGAAACAGTCGTCGATTTTGTTCCCCTCAAAGACATTATGAGCGACTTACAACAATGGCGAGGAGAAGAAATTCGGCAGCAATATACCCCAACTGAACACATACCCTCTCCTCAACGGCAAACTGTTGCGGCTGCATCTAAAACCAAGTCGAGAGAAGTTGAGTTGTAAACTAGCTATTACCAAGTTTGCAAAGTCGCATTGACAATATAAAAACTTGGGTTTAGAAGTTACGCAGATTTACCTCAATTCCAGAATTTAAAACTCAAAAAGCTTACTTTACAAGTTTTTCAATTTATTTAAATAAATAAATAACACGATTACAGTAAAAATTACTACGTAAAGCTCACGCAGATACTCAATGTAGTATCTCAAATAAAAAACCAAAAAGTGAGCTTAACATCTGAACTAAAAAATAGAAACTCACCTATCAGGAGATGGTTTGACTCTAGACTCAACAAGACAGTCATCAAGATGATTACTAACCATAACCAGCTATTAGAAAATCAAGAAATTATCAGACCGATTGATGGAGTAGATTTTCCCTTAGTAGGAAGTGCGATCGCCAAAGCACTTGCTAAGTATTTAGGAAGCATCTATGAAGATAAAACATGGTTTACTAATTGTCTTGCCCAGGTTGGAGCCAAAGCCCTCAAAATAGAATATGCCTTCGATTATTCCATTACAAATTCAAATTCACTTGAAGAAGAAGCTCTAAAGTGTATGCTACTGGGTGCATTAGAAAATTATGCTCGTAGCCGTAATATTCATGAGATTATTCAACCTTTTCTACAAGGAGAAAAATCCCTTCAGCTTGAAGCAGAATACTTCACAAAATGGCTTCCTAGTATCCAAGATACATCTCAAATCATCGGTATTGTACCCCGTACCTGGCAAACAGTAGCTAATCAAGTAAGTGGGAATATTACCTGCAATGCTTCATATCCTTTAAGTGAATATCTTGGAGGTGCTGATTGCCAGATAATTGCTGGAAATACTCTCATCGATGTACGAACAACTGCCAAAAAGCGTCCCTTCTCTCTAGAAAATTTTTACCAACAAATTAGTTACGTCCTACTTGATAGCAATGATACCTATACTATCAATCAACTGGTCTGGTTTTACAGCCGCCAACAGTCGGTATTCTTCTATCCTACTGACAAAATATTCCGCGACTTGCAAGCGACAAGAGAAGAATTTAAGAAAATGATTCTTGATAACTATCACACAAATAGGCTAGCAGAACAAAACAAGTGTTTATATCTTCCCCAGTAAGGATAAAAATATGATTCAAGACTTTCAACTCAATCCTAGCTTCAATATCCACTTCGATGGTATGAAGTATCACGCCAAGATTCACTTTGATATGCTTTTGAAACTGAAGCAGAAGAAATTCCAGCAAATGCTATTAGCACTCTTGCGACAAAAGTATCTAAGCGTTGGCGGCAGTCTTTTCTGAATATTGCAAATAAATACAGACATCTACTAGTTAGCCTTCTCTATGCAGAGGGTTAACTTAACGAATTAAAATCAACTTTTGATCGTTTAAGTACTATGAAATTAGGTTTCTATCCAGTATTGGGTAAGAGCGATTTTGTTAGAAGCAAGGGTAAAAAATAACAATGTGACTATATTTTATTTTCTTTAAGACGCACAATTGTAACTTATAGTTACGAGGTACGTACTCAATACTTATATGAGTTTATGTTAAGATTAAATTGTATTTGATATATTGCAAAAGTGGCTTATATCCAAAAATCATTCAAGATTAAACTAATTCCCACACACAAACAACAAGTCTTAATCAAGAAGACAATTGGATGTGCTAGATTCGTGTATAACCGTTTTCTAGCAATGAAAAAAGAGTTATACAACGCTGAACAAACAACGTTAAGCTACAACGCTTGTAGTCAACAGTTAACTCTACTAAAAAAAGAGATTAAATGGCTCAACGAAGTAGATAAATTTGCTTTACAAAACTCCTTAAAGAATTTAGAGACAGCTTACAAGAACTTTTTTGCTGATTTAAAAAAAACAAAAAATAAAAAAGGTGTAGGCTTTCCTAAATTCAAAAACAAGCACAAGTGTAAGCAGTCTTACAAGACTAACCTTACCAATGGCAACATCAAAGTAATGGAAAATCGTTTAAAACTTCCAAAGCTAGGATGGATAAAGTTCCATAAATCCCAAGACATTACTGGAAAAATTGTAAACGTTACTGTTACTTGCACTTCTGGGGGGAAATATATTGCTAGTATTTTGTGTGAAATAGAGATAGAGAAATATCCTTTAATTCCTCAAAATATTGGATTAGACCTGGGAATAAAATCTTATCTCGTTACTAGCAAGGGTGAAGTTGTAGATAATCCCAAATATTATAGGACTCACCACAGGAAGTTACGCAAGGCACATAAAAAGCTATCTCGCTCTGTAAAAGGTAGTAGTAATAGAGTCAAAGCGAAAACCAAGCTGGCTCGTACCTACGAACGCATTACCAATCTGAGAGATGACTTTCTGCACAAACTTTCGACTCGCTTAATCAAGGAAAACAGCATTATCTTTATTGAAGATTTGCGAGTTGCCAACATGGTTAAAAATCACAAATTAGCCATGAGTATTTATGATGCTAGTTGGTCTAAGTTCGTTGCTATGCTTGAATATAAAGCTAAGTGGCATGACAGAATTGTGCAGAAAGTTAGTACATTTTACCCTTCATCTCAGACTTGTAATCATTGTGGTTTCATTAACCCATTGGTTAAAGATTTAAAGTTGCGTGAATGGTCTTGCCCTAGTTGTAATAATTACAATTTGAGAGATACAAACGCAGCATTAAATATTTTGGCTGAAGGATTAAGAATTTTGACAGCAGCCGTCGGTGCGCCGGATGCTTTAAACGCCTGTCGAGAACTTGTAAGTCCTGGATTACTCCAGGCAGAGTTCGTTGAAGCAGGAATCGCATGACTAGAAGTCACGCGAGGTTCAAGGTTCAACTTTTATCCAAGAAGGACTAGGCGGTGGGATGTTAGTCAGCCTTTAAATATATAACCCAGCAGTAATAGCACCAAAATAATTTATGGAGACTACAAAACGAGTAATTAATATAAGTGAAAAATTCGGTAGTTGGATTGTACTAAATAAACAAGGAAAGCAAGTATTATGCCAGTGTGATTGTGGAACCCAAAAACTTGTCTACAGTCACACCCTTACCAATGGTCGGTCAACTAATTGCGGTTGTAAAAAAAGAAAAGAATCCATCCCAGTTGGGGCAAACTTTGGGAGACTAAAAGTTATATCCGATGTAGAAGTTAAGGGGAAAAGGGGTGAACTACTACTCCTTACCTTATGCAGCTGCGGAACCCAAAAGTATGTCAGTAAAAATAGCTTAAAAAGAGGGCTTACACAAAGCTGCGGATGCTTGCAGCGCGAAACCCTCAAGAGCGATAAAACTGTCCACGGCCACTGTAAAAGCCACGAGTATAACTCCTGGTTACACATCAAGCGCATCTGCTATAACAAGAACCACCATCAGTACAAGTATCATGGCGGGTGCGGAATTGAAGTTGATGCATCCTGGCGCGATAACTTTACCCAGTTCTTAAAAGATATGGGAGTAGCACCCGAAGGAACAGTCATAGCACGTATTGATCTAGAGAGTGACTTTGCTCCCGGAAATTGTCAATGGATACCTAGAAAAGAGCATTACCGTCAAATACATTTCTTAAGAAGAAAAGAATTCTTCATTTCTCAAACTTTACCCAAACCAGTTGTTACAAATTATGAGATTAATGTTTCACCAAATATTATTCGCGCAATTGTCAAAGCTCATGCAAATGGTGAAGCCAATATGAATAAACTTGCTACACAATATAAAATTAGCACTCAAGACGCAATAAATATTATCCTTCACCACGCTTAAATCATAAATTTATTTTTAATAAAAGTGCGTCATCTTAATCGATAACGCACTTTTTATTTTCAATAAATCATTGAATATTTTAAATAAGTATTAATCTGTTCATAGATTAATCACCACAGTTATTACATACCTTGTCAAGGTAGTTATTAGGAGTAATTCAGCAATCAATAAAATCCAAAGTATTTTACCTGAGCATGAAGTTGACTGCACATGGCTAAATAATGGCGATTTTTAACTAAGTGTTCATACAAATACGAATCATTCTCTAGCTAGAAAATGGAGCTAGATTTTCTACCACAGACGAAATTATCAACTAGCTAGGCAAGCAAAACCTCAAGTCAAAATCATAAAAATTGTACATGATAATACACAACGGCTCTTACATCTGGTTTCACGCAGGACAAACTGCAAGATGGGGAACTATAAATGCGATTAAAGCATTGCCATACCTAATGATTGCATACCAAATCGACGGACAGTGGTACAGTGACCCCGATTTTTTACCACCCAAAAATCTAGAAGTAAAACCAACAATCCCTATAAGTTCAGCAATTATTCACATACCAAAAACAACAGTTGAGCTACAACCAATTGTTCAATTATGTGCGGGATTTAGGAACAAAAAAATTCACAGTCTTTGGGTAGTTAATGCTCCAGAGCAGGTATTGAAACATATTTTCGAGTGCAAGCAATGGGACAGTATATCACCCAAGCAACTATTAGAAACTCTGTATGAATTAATTCTTTATGGCTACGAAGTCAAAATACTTCCTGCCAAAAAGGAAACCATATCCCCAATCGAATGGATGGAATAGTAATGACTAATAGCAACCAACAACTCACACTTTACTATCCTTGTGTAGTCCAAATTCTAGATCAGTTTGTACAGACAATATCAGTTGAGTTTTGGATACACAGTCCAATAAACGAAAAATGGAATTTGGTAGTCTTGAAAGATGGTGATAGCAGCAGCATATCGGGTTATACATATGCGACAGCACCACGTAAAATGGCATACCTCCATGAAGAATATCTATCAATAGAAGCCTTTTTGCAAGCCAAAAAAGAAGAAGGTGTGGACTATCCCATTCGACATAAAAGAACTTATCTGACAGTTAAGGGTGCTGCATCTCACAAACTATTCTGGAC
This sequence comes from Nostoc sp. UHCC 0251, assembly GCF_034932245.1. Lineage (NCBI taxonomy): Bacteria > Bacillati > Cyanobacteriota > Cyanophyceae > Nostocales > Nostocaceae > Nostoc > Nostoc sp. UHCC 0251. The sequence continues at coordinate 3,791 of NZ_JAYGHD010000017.1, read as the reverse complement.
ATGGACAAATCCTCAGACCAATAAAATTGAACGCATCCACTGGCATCCTTTAGCTATAAAAGCAAAGGCAAGTGAAGATGACCGAACTGACTACTCAAATATAACTCCAGTCAAGATTGTAAATGGAAAATTAATTACACTTGAAAAGGAGAATCTACCATCAAATAGAGCAGCTTTTTCGGAGTTTCTTGCAGACAGGGAAGAAAACCTCCGCCTTGCACTTGAAGCCCTAAAATCAGCCAATCCTGATGCCGCACTTGAACTGCTAGCCATCATGGAAGAAATATCCAAAGATTGCTTCTATGCCAGTTGGATTATGGGCAATGGATACAATTTAGCATCAATTCTTAAATCATGGGATGGCACTAGCAACGTCAGCTACGGCGGTGGGGAAATCACACAGCAACAGTTAGCACTAATGCACGTTCTTTCTGAACTATCCCAAGGTTGGTGGTTTTGGGATGAAGATCAGGACACTGGGGTAATTTTCCAAAGTTAAACTTACAGGGGAATCGCCTGATTATTTGGGCTGGGAGTATTGCGATCGCTGTACATGATCGGGAATGCGCTACTGTTAATCGTAAGCGCATTTTTTACACCCAGTATATCGAAGGTTAATTTTGAGTATGGGAAAGATGGCGATATTTGAGAAAAGCCTCTAAGACACTTACTTCGAGCTAAGAGTAAGTGTCTACCCCTGTGTAGCAACTGGTTAATCTCTATTTTCAGTTATTTTAGAGAATAACGATCTCATATCCACTACAGATTATTATTTAGTGATGAATTATACTTATAACTCCATATCGCAATTCCGAGTTGGAGAAAATTGATATTGTTTTTGTTTTGCAGCCGCTATTTCAAAAGAGGTATCAAATTCGGTAGCCTTTGTTCCAAGTTTTAATTCCTCGTATAAAGGCACACCATCGCCGTCATTATCACTCTTGAGAACCTTAGTCATGATATGAGCAGGGGCAACTTGCGCGAGGCGATTTACTACATTAGCAATAAACTCGTTAGATGCTTCGCAGCCATTAAGGTATCTAATCAAAGCATCAGCAGTAGCCTCAGTCATCTTGGATGGGTTTTTTACCCCCGCTTCCAGAATAAAGTCATCGTAAATAGCTTTCTCGCTATCAGTAAAATTTTCCTTGCAAGCTTGTTGGATAATTAATTCAGCCTGCTGTTGTTGATTTAAAATTGTCATAGTGGTTTTTAAATATTGTTAAAGGAGTAACAGATATGACACATTATGTTTGCGATTTGTATGGCAATACAAACTGGAAGATTCCAGTAGAAGAAGTCGCCGCTAGAACATTCAATACAGAACAAGAAGCACAACAATGGTTCCAAGAGAAGTGTTCTGATAACAGTATTGAATTTAGTGGCTTCCATGATACTGAACGCTATGTCACTAACTGGGTTTCCTGCAACGGTCAAGAAGTTGGTGAAATCACCAAACGCCCTACCTAATTCCAACAAATCCTATTAGAAATTCAGAAAATTGTTTGTACCAGACAATTTTCTTCATCAAATTTAACGCCATATTAAATGACGCTCATAGACGGACAGTTAATACGAGAACACGTAAAGCAAGAATGTCAAAAATACAAATCCATATTTCAAGCATCTCAAAAAGAAGTAGCAATCATCAGATTTGAGTCTTCAGAAAATGCCAGCAATGAATTAAGAGCTAGATATGAAGCAGCCAGAATCTCAGCAGAACAAAAAGTAGCTATTTTCAACGCTATTGGCATTACTCCCAATTATATTGTGCTATCACCCAATATCGCAGTAGAGCAATTTGATGGCATTGTTCAATCCATTAACGAAAACACCCAAGTCACTGCTGCTATTGTTCAATATCCAATTCCAGCTAAGTTTACAAGCTCAATTGGGCTATTAGAGCCACAAAAAGATATAGATATCGTCCGCAGACAAAGCAACAATTTCTTTGAAAGTTGTGCTACTGCTGAAGGAATCGCCAGAATTGTTGAATCCTACGCACAAAGAGATTCCAATGTTGCAGTTGTCGGCGGAGGTGGCTTTGTGGGCAATGGTGTTATCAAATATTTAGAAGCAAGTAGAATCAGCTGTTTCTGTTTGGAAGACGGCGATGACCTGACTAGAACTCAAGAAGCTGACATTGTAGTATCAGTCACCGGAAGACGAGGAATTTTCACGGACTATGTACTCCCCTCTCATCGCTTGGTTGTCGATGGTGGCTTTACACCTACTGCTTCTGGTGCTGCTGGCGATGTAGACCGCAGTGCTTACAGAATCCCCCAGAACATTACGCCCGTCCCTGGAGGTGTTGGCCCAATAGAAATGGCAATTTTAGCAGAACGTTTGGTAAAAATGGATTTGGGCATAGAACTTGGGAAATGGGACTATCAGCAATTACAGCAAGAACAGATGCAACGCGCTACTATAATTGCCCCCATAGCTAGAGTGTTCTTCGCACAGCAAGCAAGTGCCTATCCTCAATCCATTCGCACAGAAAAAGAAAACCTATTTGTCTTGGAAGGTAGTAACTACCAGATCAGCTTCAATAGCACCACGCAAAGTTTAACTGTTGCCAGAACCAATGAAAAGCTAACGCTAATTCGACTAACTCTTGCAAGTAATCAAATTGAAACCGCCAGGGGTATAACAAACGAGGATATAGCAAGATGGCAGCAAATTCAAACTGCGATCGATTCAACAATAACGCAATCAGCTGATAGAGGTATAGAGCTTTGAGACTATCAATTATCACTGCAACCTACAATAGACCTATGCAGCTTGCATCTACTGCACTGCCAAGCATTCAAAGTCAAACTGACCGCAATTTCGAGTGGATTGTCATCAATGATGGCGCTAATCCTGATACCAAAGATATCATCAACAGCATTATGGCAAAAGCTGATTTTCCCATCAGTTACATTGAAATGGAACACCCTGAACCGAGCACTGGCTTTGGCTTGTGCTACGCTCGTAACCTGGGACTAGATGCAGCTGGTGGTGACATTGTTTCATACCTGGACGATGACAACAGCATAGCTCCTGAATTTGTTGCCTCAATGCGGCAGTACTTTGAACAACATCCCAATGTCCGATACAGCATGGCAAGACAGCAGCGCCGCCGCGATGTCATCCGCAATGGTAGTGTTATTCGCCAAGGAAAACCGTTTGTTTCGCCTAGCAATTGCTGCTCCTTACAGCAGCTTCTATGGCAACAAGAGATATTCGACAGCAATGGTTTCGTCCACTACCGAAGCAATGCTCCTAGATGGAATCCCCAGTTTAAAGTATTCGCAGACTATGAGTATTTGCTGCAATGTGCTTGCATCTGGGGTGAAGGTGGCTTTGGTCTCAATAACAGCATTCTTGTTAACTATATTCAGTCTTCTATTGGTATTATTGGTAGTTCCAACTATGAGCAATGGGCAACTGAGCTATCGCTGATTGTCAGTAACCAAGCAAACTATTTCATCCTTCAGGACAATGCTGTTGAACCCTTAGAGCAGCTTGTAAACACTTATATTACTAAAGGAAAAATCTCATTAAAGCCAAAAGCATTTGCCCTTCTTTAGATTTAAAGAAGCTTGTCAACCGCGCTGAATCTAGCCTGAAGTAGAGAGTCAGGAGGCATCTTTATTCTGGCTTCTGACTCCTCAAAACTTTAAAAGTGAAACTTAAATGGCTATTGGCTTAATAACTAGTTATTGAACAAATCCAAATCTGTCACAGCACCAACACTGCTAGAAGATACCAATTTGGCATATTTCGCCAACACGCCTTTAGTGTAACGC
>NZ_JAYGHD010000016.1:0-46838 GCF_034932245.1 Nostoc sp. UHCC 0251 | reverse complement strand
AGCGCTGAAAATCATACCTCTTATTTTGATTTTTCTGTCAATGCGTAAGTCCTAATATAGTAGGAATACGGCTTTTGCTTATTTAGCTTATTCTCGCCGATCTTGATAATCTTCAGAAGACTTTGGGTCTAACTCCCAGCGAGAATCATCACGTTCCTCTAAAATTTCGTTGGTATGCAGAAAGGCAAAATCATCCATTTCTAATCCTACCGCTGCTTCTAGCTCCTCAGTTACATTTTGATCAGGAGTGGAAGTACTACCACCAACAGCTTCATCCCCAACTGCATCTGTATCTTGCCAATAAGCATCAACATCTCCACCAGTGAGTTCAGGACTAGTTTCTGTGTACTCCTGTCGTTCTGCTCTCATTGAGCGCCCACCAATATTGTATCCCGGCAAGTCTTTTACACCAGTACCGTAGGATTCGGTAATTTCCTGTGGCAAATCATTGGTTTCAATTTCGTCATTATGATTTTTTTCTGCCATGATACTAGCCCTTTTGTGCATTCTCACAATAACGTTTTCTTGTAACTAAGTTGTCTTACTAGAGATGTATAGCTTTAGAAATAAAATAATCTATCCCCTAGGAACGAAGCTAAACTACCTATCGGGCCATACGATTGTAAATATGAATTCATGGTTAAGCAACTTGTAGTTGAAGTTTTTAGTTATGAGTTAGGAACTATTAAAATGGAACTTATTCAGTAGCCAAGTTCTGACTCATAACTATTTCTTATTATTTATTGAGCAAAAATAAAAGATTTAAGTTTAGCCATTTAACTTTATATTCATGCTTTTAATTACCTGAATGCTAAACAACAAGACATTCAATAATTTTGAGAAGCGGAGGTAGACAGTGGAATACGATGAATTCATAACGCATGTACAAAGCCTTACCCAATCAGATTCTCGTGAAGAGGCAGAACGTGCTACCCGTGCCACACTAGAAACCCTTAAAGAACGGATAGCAAATGATGAAGCACAGGAACTAGCTGCAAGTTTGCCCCAACAACTAGGGGATTATTTGCTAGGAAAAGAAGGAGATAGCGGTGGCTCTTTCAACTTACAAGAATTTATTGCCCGTGCAAGTCAAAAAGAAAATATAGAACCAACTACTGTAGCAATTCATGTTCGGGCTGTATTTACTGTGTTGCAAAATGCGATCAGCCCAGAATTATTTGCTGCCTTACATAGCCATTTCTCTCACGATTACGAAGAACTGTTTGGAACTTAACCAACAAGTAAATTAATTGGATAATTAAGCAATCCGAACAAAAGTTTTCAAAAAAATCCCGGCGGTTTAACGGCCCTAATTGATCAATATTCTCGCTAGTTAAATACTAGAAATAAACAGGTAATAACATCTATGACTATGACTGACCATAACAATCATTCCGGAAAGAAAAAAGTTGCCATTCTCATTGAACAGGCAGTAGAAGATGCAGAATTTACAGTTCCTTATAATGGGCTAAAACAAGCAGGAATGGAGGTAGTAGTCCTCGGTTCCCGGATGAATGAAAAATATAAGGGTAAACGCGGCAAACTTAGCATCCAAGCTGATGGTACTACGACAGAAGCGATCGCAGCCGAATTCGATGCAGTTGTGATTCCTGGTGGCATGGCTCCCGACAGAATGCGGCGGAACATCAACACAGTACGTTTTGTCCAAGAAGCTATACAACAAGGAAAATTAGTCGCTGCTGTTTGCCACGGTCCACAAGTATTAATTGAAGGCGACTTGCTCAGAGATAAACAAGCCACCGGTTTTAGCGCTATTGCCAAGGATATGATTAACGCTGGCGCAAATTATCTAGATGAGCCAGTGGTAGTTGACGGAAATTTGATTACATCCCGTGAACCTGGAGACTTGCCAATTTTCACCACAGCGATATTAAGCCGTTTGGGTTATGGTGGCAAAGATGCTGCATTGCCCAATGAGAAAGACACAAGTGCTGAATGGTGGAAGCTGGCTGATGCTTGGGGTGGCTCAACTAAAGGTGATATTGCCAGAGGTTTAAATACTGCCCTTAGTGGTGAACGTTATTCCCTAGAAGCATTTGAAAAATACTTTGAAAAGGATTCAGATAGCGAAGTAAAAGCAGTTTTTCAAGAAATAATTGCTAATAAACAGCGCCACATTGAAAAACTAGAAACTTACCTTCACAGATTGGGCGAAAAACCCTCTTTAGGGGCAAATATTGCCAATCAGTATGCCAAGGTGAAAACTGCCATGACAGGAAGTGACGATATATATCAGTTACGTTCTGCTCTAGGTGATGTGCAAACTGGTATCGGTGATATTGGCAATTTGTGTGCAATGTACACTGACCCAGTAGCAACAGCTATTTTCAAAGAAATTTACCACGATTCATTGAAATATGAACAGCGATTAGTAGAGTTGTATCGGGCACAGTTAGGCGCTCAGATTCAGCCTCCTAAGCCGACTACAGGGGCTGCTGTTTCAATGTAAGGTTTTTTGAACGTAGACAGCTACCGCAGAGGCGCAAATAACACAGAGATAGAAAGAAGAGGATATTTGCGCCTCTGTAGTAAATTTACTGTGATGGAGATATAAAAAAGTGACTTCAACATCAGGTGATAATCCAAGTACCAATCAGGCTGAAGCTAGTGAAGTAGAGCGCTGGGCATCTCTCATCGGTGGCGGTGCGATGGTACTGATGGGTTTAAGGCAAGGTTCATTGCGGGGAGCACTGACGGCTTTGGCTGGTGGTGGTTTGCTCTATCAAGGTGCAACAAAGCAAAGCACAATCCAGCAAGCGCAGGAAGCAATAGGGATGAACAAACCCATCAAAGTTGAAAAGACAGTAACGATCAATAAACCAGCAGATGAACTGTATCGCTTTTGGCACGACTTTGAGAATTTGCCCACATTTATGAAGCATCTCAAATCTGTCAAGATGCATAACGAAAAACGTTCTCACTGGATAGCCAATGCACCTTTGGGTAACAGCGTAGAATGGGATGCAGATATTCTTGAAGACCGAGAAAATGAATTTATTTCTTGGGCTTCTGTAGAAGGTGCAGACGTAGATAATTCTGGTTTTGTTCGCTTCAAAAAAGCACCAGGCGATCGCGGCACGGAAGTTAAGGTTGTTTTGGAGTATAACCCCCCCGGTGGAGCATTGGCAGCTACCGTAGCGAAACTTTTTGGTGAAGAACCAGAACAGCAAATTGGTGATGAATTGCGCCGCTTCAAAATGCTAATGGAAGCAGGCGAAATTGCCACAACCGAAGGTCAACCCTCTGGACGAAGTTAGTTATTTGTTCTTTGTCTATTGTCATTTTTCCTTTGCCTAAAGCGAATGACCAATGATGAATTACTAATGACCAATGACTAATGACTAAGGACTAATAACTATGAAAGCAGTTTGCTGGAACGGTGCTAATGATGTGCGGGTACAGTCGGTACCAGATCCGACAATTCTTAACCCGCGTGATGCGATTATTAAAATTACTTCCACAGCGATTTGTGGCTCCGATTTACATATATATGGCGGCTATATTCCCACAGTGCAACAGGGTGACATTATCGGTCACGAATTCATGGGGGAAGTCGTGGAAGTTGGTAGAGGAGTCAACAATTTAAAAATAGGCGATCGCGTTGTTGTTCCTTCCACAATTGGCTGTGGTAACTGCCATTATTGCCAGCGTGATATGTGGTCGTTGTGCGATAATTCCAATCCCAACGGTTGGATTGAAGAAAAACTGTTTGGGAATATCACCTCAGCAATTTATGGTTACTCCCATATGTTAGGTGGTTATGCAGGCGCACAAGCAGAATATATCCGTGTACCCTTTGCTGATGTGGGTGTCGTTAAAGTTCCGCCAGACTTACCGGATGAGATGTTGTTATTCATCTCCGATGCCATCCCCACTGGTTATATGGGTGCAGAGTTATGCGATATCCAACCGGGTGATACTGTAGCCGTTTGGGGTTGCGGTGCTGTTGGACAATTTGCCATGATTAGCGCCTACATGATGGGAGCCGAAAAAGTGATCGCTATAGATCGCTTTCCCGAACGCCTGGAAATGGCGAAAAAGTTTGCCAAAGCAGAAGTGATTAACTACGAAGAAGTTAATGCTGGCGAAGCGTTGAAAGAGATGACTGGTGGCCGTGGCCCCGATGCTTGCATCGATGCTGTTGGTTTAGAAGCACACGGCGTTGGTATTGAAGACTTCTACGACCAGACAAAACAAAAGCTCAGATTGGAAACCGACCGTCCCCACGTTCTGCGGGAAATGATGGTTGCCTGTCGTAAAGGCGGGACTCTTTCAATTATGGGTGTTTATGGTGGTTTTGTAGACAAAATGCCATTTGGTGCAGCCTTCAACAAAGGTCTAACTTTTAGGATGGGGCAAATGCATGGACAAAAATATATGCATTTGTTATTGCAGATGATTTTGGATGGAAAACTAGATCCATCTTTTGTTGTCACCCATCAATTACCTTTAGAACAAGCACCCCACGCCTACAACATCTTTCAACAAAAAAAGGATAACTGCATCAAAGTTGTTCTTAAACCCTAAATGGCGAATAGTCATTCAGTGTTTGCATTTGTACATCTTACATAATAGAATTGAGGTTTTTTATGAATCGAGTAACTTCTTGGCTGCGGAATATTCGCATTTCCCAAATCCTTGTAGTTTTCCTGGTAGGATTTATGTTTTTACTGGGTCAAGCTTTTAGTTACGTTAGTGTAGCGCAAGCTGATGTTATAACCCCAGAAGGCACTTATTACAAAGGAATACCAGACGAGCAAGGTGAAATTAGAAACGATACCCAAACAACAAATAGCCAAAATCCATTAAAACAAGCTGCTGATAACATCCGCGAAAAGTTAAACTTGGATGAAGAAACTCCTAGAGCTACAAAAGAGTTTCTGAATTCTACAAAAAACAAAGTTAGAGAAAATGGTCAAGCATTAACTGAAACTGAAGAGGGTTATTACCGAACTCCTGCTGCTACAAGATAGTGAATAAATAGGGTTAAAGCTGATAACAATTTGTCTCATTGTTTGACTAAATATATTGTCGCATAAGCTTTGAGCAGTTACTGGGACGCGATAATTATCGCGTCTCTAAATTAGACCCAATCAAGATATTTATCTTGATATTATTTAGGCATAAATTCTAATTAAGGAATAAATAATTATGAAAGCAGTTTGCTGGCATGGAGCAAACGATGTGCGGGTAGAAACAGTTCCCGACCCCAAAATTCTCAACCCACGCGATGCCATCGTTAAAATTACTTCCACGGCAATTTGTGGTTCAGATTTGCATATTTATGATGGCTACATTCCCACTATGCAAAAGGGCGATATCCTTGGTCATGAATTCATGGGGGAAGTCGTAGAACTGGGAAGTGCAGTTAAAAATGTGAAGGTAGGCGATCGCGTCGTTGTTCCCTTCACTATATCTTGCGGTAGCTGCTTTTTCTGCAATCGGGATTTATGGTCACTGTGCGACAACTCTAACCCCAATGCTTGGTTAGTAGAAAAGCAAATGGGACATTCGCCAGCAGGTCTATTTGGCTACTCTCATTTATTCGGCGGTTACGCTGGTGGTCAAGCAGAGTATGCACGAGTTCCCTTTGCCGATGTAGGCTTGCTCAAAATCCCCGATGGTTTAACGGATGAGCAAGTGCTATTTTTAACAGATATTTTCCCCACTGGCTACATGGCAGCCGAGAACTGCAACATCAAACCCGGTGATATTGTCGCCGTTTGGGGTTGTGGCCCAGTTGGACAGTTCGCTATCAAAAGCGCATATATGCTAGGTGCGGAAAGAGTTATCGCTTTTGACCGCATTCCTGAACGGCTGCAAATGGCTAAAGAATACGGTAAAGCTGAAGTTCTCAACTACGAAGAAGTGAATATTGGCGAAGCACTCAAAGAAATGACTGGCGGTCGTGGCCCCGATTCGTGCATAGATGCAGTAGGAATGGAGGCACACGGCACAGATTTTATGGCATTCTACGACCAAGTAAAGCAAGCAGTACGTCTAGAAACAGATCGTCCAACGGCATTACGGCAAGTAATAGTGTCTGCTGCTAAAGGTGGTCACGTATCAATTGCGGGTGTGTACGGTGGCTTCCTTGACAAAATCCCGATGGGTGCCGCCATGAACAAGGGATTAACCTTCAAAATGGGACAAACAAATGTCCATAGGTATTTACGACCCTTGTTAGAACGGATTCAAAACGGTGAAATCGATCCAACCTTTATCATCACCCATACTTTACCTCTAGAACAAGCACCCCACGGCTACGAAATTTTTAAGCACAAGAAAGATAACTGCATCAAAGTTGTACTCAAACCGTAGTAGGGAATGGGGAGTAGGGAATAGAAACAAGGAAAATAACCATGCTCAATGCCCAATGCCCAAAGTTAAAAGTTAAAAGTAGAAAAAGGCAAAAAATATGTCTGATACAACCGTTATCAAAGTAGACTCTAGCAATTCCCCTAAAGGTCAACTTGGTCAGAAATATCTTGCATCTGGCAAAACCATTTCCATGCGCCTATGGGAGAATGAGCAACCGAACGAGCCTAAAGAGCCAACAGCACGGGAATATGAAACTGTTGGTTATGTGATTACTGGCCGTGCAGAATTGCATATTGAAGGGCAAAGGATTTTACTAGAGCCTGGGAGTTCTTGGGTAGTACCAAAAGGAGCTAGTCACACCTATAAAATTTTAGAATCATTTACTGCTGTTGAGGCAACCAGTCCACCCGCTCAAGTTCACGGGCGAGACGAAAACTGATTTGCAGTTCTTTTTGCGATCGCTAAAAACTTATAGCCGCTTTCAAGTGCATGGAATATAAAGCGTTCGTAGGGGAACAACACTCTTCATACGTGTCAACTTAAGCTAAAAGTAGCTTAACTGAAAGCTTGACTCGCCCGCCTAGAACTAAAGTTCTTTCGCTATTAGCAAGGAACTTCAGTTCCGTGCGGGACATAGTTTTTACGTTAAGTTGACACTTATGAACACTCTTGTTCCCCTATAGGAATCCGGTTTGATTTTTGAAAAGATACGTAGGGTGCGTTAGCGACAGCGTAACGCACTATTACCAGGGATTCGGTGCGTTACGGATTTCATCCTAACGCACCCTACAATACTTAACTTTGTTCAAAAATCAAATAATAATCCTATATTTACTTTGACTCGCTATCTAGCCTAGTAAAGCAATACAATAAACTACTGCCTTTCGGTTATACCTTTCTCGAAAGAAGCCAAGGCTCTCTGAAATCCATTTCTAGACAGAACTATAAATAAAAAAGCCCTAGTCGAAATACTTATTTAAAAGTATTTTTTTTATCAGACTAGAGGCTGATGAAGATAAAGCATTTGATTAGTTTCCTAGATAGATGAGGCTACGCAAAATCGCATAAAAGTTTGGCAACTGTTTTGATTTTGTGTCAGCAACATCTGCAATCAACAAGGAATTCAAATGTTTTATCACAATAAGAAACTCCAGTATTTTAAGCCACCAGAAAAACCAGATGCAGTCTACGCAATGAAAATTCAAGAACTCATCGGCGGGACTTTTGGTGAAATGACCGTGATGATGCAGTATCTGTTTCAAGGCTGGAACTGTCGAGGCCCTGCCAAGTACCGCGATATGCTGCTAGATGTTGGTACTGAAGAAATCGGTCATATTGAGATGCTGGCGACGATGATTGCCCATCTTCTAGATAAAGCGCCGCTCAAAATGCAAGAAGAAAGTGCAAAAGATGCGGTAGTAGGTGCTGTGATGGGCGGTAGTAGCCCACGAGATGTAATTATGGCGGCGGCGATGAACCCCCAACACGCTATTGTGTCTGGTTTGGGTGCAACACCATCTGATAGCGTCGGCTATCCTTGGAACGGTCGTTATATTGTTTCCAGTGGCAACCTGTTGGCAGATTTCCGGTCTAATCTCCACGCCGAAAGTCAAGGGCGTTTGCAAGCAGTACGACTGTATGAAATGACGGACGATCCAGGGGTGAAAGATACCTTAAGCTTTATGATCGCTCGTGATACCATGCATCAAAACTTGTGGCTAGCAACCATTGAGGATTTAGAAAGCTCTGGATTGGAAACTACGCCAGTTCCCAGTTCCTTCCCATTGGAATTGGAGAAACGTGAATTTGCCTATCAGTTCTGGAATCACTCAGAAGGCACAGAAAGTTCTGAAGGTCGTTGGGCAAAAGGCCCCTCAATGGATGGCAAAGGCGAATTTGAGTATGTAGAAAATCCCCAACCATTAGGCCCAGAACCGCAACCTCCTGTGCCAGATCCAAGACTACATGGTACCTCGAAAATGCCATTGGCACAAGGCGATGGTTCGAGCGCACCCTCTTTGGTTGAGCGTATAACAAATATCGGTGGCTAATCATTGGCATAGAGTTACATTCACATCTCTTCAAATAACACTTGATTCCCCCAATTCTTCTTCCAAAGGAGGGTTGGGGGAATTTTGTATAAAGATGCATCAGCTAGCTTGCACTCATTTGGTAGTTTGATAGATTAAGAACGTGAAAGTAGTGAGAGCGATGCTAGAAACGAAATCCTTATCTGTTGACTTCTCCAAAGAAAAGGAAGATGGGTATAAGCGAATTTTTTCGCAGTTGCCACTTCTTACCAGTTTGAGCGCAAACTGGAATAATGTCTATTTTGCTTACGACTGGCAGGTAGCTGGCGAGACTCCAGAGGTTTTGTCTAAACAGCATGGTATTGCTATTTTTACCGAAGTGCCAACACCAATTCAGGCAGAACGGAGGCTTGATGGTCGCTTTCAAAGTGAGCAAGTAATTCAAGGTAATATTGTTGTCGCCCCTGCTTACACGGGACATCGTGCCTGTTGGGATACAGCAGGTGGTGTGATTCTTTTGGGATTTGAACCAACTGTTTTCGCCCATGCAATTTACGAATCAGTTGATCCTGATCGCATTGAACTTTTACCACATTTTGCCACACCCGATCCACTGGTTTACCAAATTGGGCTAGCCCTCAAATCTGCCCTCGAAAATTATGGTGCAGATAGTCGCCTATATGCAGAAGCAATGGCAAATGCCCTAATCGTTCATCTATTGCAGCACTACTGTACACAGAAAATTGTATTACGGGAATATTCAGGCGGTTTACCGAAACACAAGTTGCAGCAAGTGATTGACTATATAAATACTTATCTAGCCCAAGACTTAAGTTTAAAGGAGCTTGCAGCCGTTGTCCAAATGAGTTCTCATTACTTTTCGCAACTTTTTAAACAATCTACAGGTGCGACTCCACATCAATATATAATTCGCTGTCGGATTGAAAAAGCTAAACAGTTGTTGCTTCAAAGAGAATTTTCCATTGCAGAGATTGCTAGTCAAGTTGGTTTTGTCGATCAAAGCCATCTTAATCGCCACTTCAAGCGTCTCATGGGAGTTACGCCTAAAATGCTGGAACAAAAATATAAAAAATAGGAAAAACGTCCAAAAATCGGACGAATATACAAGACTACAATCCATATTATTTCAATAATGGAGGCTACTACCGCAAGACGGAAGTCAAAAGTCAGATTCTTCTTCAAATCATTCCTAATCAAAGCGAAGCATCGCCACTCATTTTCAATCTTTGGGAAAGGGGAAATATTTAATTATGACCGTCGGCAGAAGGATTGAAACTAGAACTGAACCCATGCTGCTCAACATGGGCCCTCATCATCCCTCTATGCATGGGTGTTTTAGATTGATTGTCACCCTAGATGGTGAAGATGTTGTCGATTGTGAGCCAGTTCTTGGCTATCTGCACAGAGGCATGGAAAAAATTGCTGAGAACCGCAGCAATGTCATGTATGTACCTTATGTTAGTCGTTGGGACTATGCAGCTGGGATGTTTAACGAAGCGGTTACAGTGAATGCCCCAGAAAAATTAGCTGATATTACTGTCCCGAAACGTGCTAGCTATATCCGTGTCATCATGCTGGAATTGAACCGGATTGCTAATCACCTGCTGTGGTTGGGCCCATTCTTACTTGATACGGGTGCTGGAACTCCCTTTTTCTACATCTTCCGAGAACGGGAGTTGATTTATGACTTGTGGGAAGCCGCTACAGGTTATCGGATGGTGAACAATAACTACTTTCGCATTGGCGGCGTGGCGGCAGATTTACCTTATGGCTGGGTAGACAAGTGCGAAGATTTCTGCGATTACTTTTCTCCCAAGGTAGATGAGTATGAGCGCTTGATTACCAATAATCCCATTTTTCGCCGTCGCGTTCAAGGTGTTGGCGCGATCGCTCGTGAAGAAGCCATCAACTGGGGGCTTTCTGGCCCCATGTTACGCGCTTCTGGTGTGAAATGGGATTTGCGGAAAGTAGACCATTATGAATGTTACGACGATTTCGACTGGGAAGTGCAGTGGGATACTGCTGGTGATTGTTATGCCCGTTATTTAGTCAGAATTCGGGAAATGCGCGAATCGGTGAAGATTATTCGCCAAGCTCTCAAAGGACTTCCTGGCGGTGCTTTTGAGAACCTGGAAGCCAAGCGGATGGCAGCAGGGAAAAAGTCTGAATGGGATGGCTTTGATTACCAGTACATCGCCAAGAAAGTTGCCCCCACCTTTAAGATTCCTAAGGGAGAAATTTACGCTCGCGTAGAAAGTGGTAAAGGTGAATTGGGAATTTATCTAATTGGCGATGATCATGTCTTCCCCTGGCGATGGAAAATTCGTCCCGCCGATTTCAATAACTTGCAAGTATTACCCGAAATCTTACGCGGCGTGAAGGTTGCCGATCTAGTTGTAGTCTTGGGTAGTATCGATATCATTATGGGATCAGTAGATCGGTAGTATAGCAAATGCGTAGGCGTAGCCAGCCGCAGGCATCGCCGAATCGACAAATGCGTTCGCCAAATCAACAAATGCGTAGGCGTAGCCAGTCGTAGGCATCGCCTTTGACTAATTTCTCAATAAACCTGATGCCCTGCGAAATATATGCTGTAATCAATCATCAGCATTTCCTATTGCATTAATCGCAGCCTCTAATGCGATCGCTACATGAGTCCAATGAGTTCCTCCCTGGCAATAAACCACATAGGGTTCACGCAAAGGCCCATCTGCCGATAATTCCAAGGTACTCCCTTCAATAAATGTGCCCCCAGCCATGACTACCTTGCTCTCATAACCCGGCATTTCATCTGGAACAGGATCTAAGTAGGAACCTATAGGAGAATGCTGTTGTATCGCCTTACAGAAAGCAATTAGCTTTTCGGCAGAACCGAGTTTGATTGCCTGAATTACATCTCCACGGGGAGCTAAGGGTGCGGGATTAACTGGATAACCGAGTTTATCAAATACATAACCAGTTAAGTATGTCCCTTTCATCGCCTCTCCTACCATTTGCGGCGCTAGAAATAAGCCTTGGAATAACAAGCGATTTTGGTCAAAAGTAGCCCCGCCATAACTACCAATACCGGGAGCAGTGAGGCGACAGGCCGATGCTTCCACTAAATCGGCGCGACCAGCAACATAACCGCCAGCGCTGACAATGGTTCCACCAGGATTTTTAATCAGTGACCCCGCCATTAAATCAGCACCTACGGCTGTAGGTTCCCTGGTTTCAATAAATTCGCCATAGCAGTTATCCACAAAGCAAACGGTGTTGGGGTTTTGCTGTTTGACTAAATGGACGATTTTTTCAATATCGGCAATTGATAAACTAGGACGCCAAGAATAGCCACAAGAACGCTGAATTAACACTAAACGAGTGTTTTCAGCCACACTAGTACTTAAAGCTTGCCAATCTATAGTTCCTTCTGCGGTTAGCTCCAATTGGCGGTAATTTATGCCAAACTCGATAAGGGAGCCTTGCCCTTGACCTCGTAAACCAATGACTTCTTCAAGCGTATCGTAGGGAGAACCGACCACTGCTAACATTTCATCTCCGGGACGGAGAACACCAAACAAAGCACAAGCGATCGCATGAGTTCCCGAAACGAACTGAACTCGCACGGCCGCAGCTTCAGCACCCATAACTTCGGCAAAAACTTTATCTAAAGTTTCTCGTCCTAAATCATCGTGACCATAGCCACTTACACCAGCAAAATGGTGTGCGCCCACACGGTGATTACGAAAGGCATCCAGCACTCGTTTTAGATTATGCTTGATATGAGTGTCAATTCCAGAAAAAATTTCTAATAATGCCTGTTCCGCTTGCCGCAGCTGCTCTAAGCTGTTCATCAGTTCCTCATTCAAAAAAAAATTAAATTTATAGATATGCGGATTTTAAAATCGCGCAGACTAGGCTGGAAAAATCAAATTCAGGTTACTGCATGACAATTGCTACTTCAACCAAACCTCAAATTAACTGGGTTAATACCCTGTTCTTCATTGGACTGCACATCGGCGCTTTATTTGCCTTTGTTCCTGGTAACTTTAGCTGGACGGCAGTTGGTGTGGGTTTCTTGCTGTATTGGATAACTGGTGGTTTAGGCGTTACTCTAGGATTTCATCGCCTTGTCACCCACCGCAGTTTTCAAACTCCCAAGTGGCTAGAATATCTCCTGGTTTTCTTTGGGACACTTTCCTGTCAAGGAGGCCCAATTGAGTGGATCGGGACACATCGCATTCATCATTTAAATTCTGATACTGACACTGATCCCCATGATTCTAATAAAGGCTTCTGGTGGAGCCACATGGGTTGGCTGACTCATTATTGTCCCGCTCACGCTGATGTTCCTCGTTTCACCAAAGACATTGCAGAAGACCCAGTTTATCAGTTTTTAGAAAAATATTTCATTTTGATCCAGGTTGCTCTAGGCGTATTGCTTTTGGCTCTGGGTGGCTGGCCCTTTGTTATTTGGGGAATTTTTGTTCGCATTGTCTGGGTTTACCACTGTACTTGGTTGGTGAACAGCGCTACTCATAAATTTGGCTATCGGAGCTATGATTCTGGGGATCAATCGACTAATTGCTGGTGGGTAGCCGTACTAGTTTTCGGTGAAGGCTGGCATAATAACCATCATGCTTTTCAATACTCAGCTCGTCATGGGCTGGAATGGTGGGAAATCGATTTAACTTGGATGACTGTTCAATTGCTGCAAGCAGTTGGTCTGGCTACTAATGTGAAGTTGGCCCCAACAAAAACTAGTTAGGAGTTAGGGGTTAAGAGTTGAAGCAATACGGTTCGGATAAGATCCCCCTGCCTGTGGCGACCCCCTTAAAAAAGGGGTAAACGAGGAAATTAGCCCCCCTTTTTAAGGGGGGTTGGGGGGATCTTCGCAAGATAAACAAGCTAACCCAACCGTATTGGGAGTTGAAGTTGGAGTTTGGAGTTATGATGTGTAAGGTTTTTAACTCATAACTCATCACTTCTCTTCTAACTCCTGACTTTTCAAAAAACTATTTACTGGTGCGCTTGTGTCGGTTAGATTGCTATAATCCGAAGCGCTAATATTAAGAATTTTTGCGGCAAGTTGCTTTTTTAGTGACTTGGTGGAGGAGTTTGTTGTTTTTCAGGTGTCCATGACTACATCAATAATTAATAGCCAGAAACTAAGTGACGAGCCTGGTAATTCCGACTTTAGGCTCAAAGATATTGTCAAAACTCTGCCACGGGAATGTTTTCAGCAGAACCGTCGCAAAGCTTGGACACAAGTACTGCTCAGTGTCTTGGCGGTTGCTTTGGGCTATTACAGCCTGATTATCACTCCTTGGTTCCTTTTGCCCCTAGCTTGGATTTTTACGGGCACTGCTTTAACAGGTTTTTTTGTAATTGGCCATGATTGTGGACACAGGTCTTTTGCCAAACGTCGTTGGGTAAATGATTTGGTAGGGCATTTCTTCATGATGCCGTTGATTTATCCCTTTCATAGTTGGCGCATTAAGCATAATTATCACCATACTCATACCAACAAACTGGATGAGGACAATGCTTGGCATCCAATTAGACCAGAAGTGTTTGAAAATTGGGATACAACCCGGCAGTCTGCTTTTAAGCTGTTTATGCGTAAACGCCTCTGGTGGGTAGGTTCCATTGGACATTGGGCTGTGGTGCATTTTGATTGGCGGAACTTCAAAACGAAAGACCAATCGAGTATCAAGCTTTCTGTGGCTGTAGTAGTTGTGTTTGCAGCGATCGCTTTCCCGATTCTCATCGCCACAACTGGTATCTGGGGATTTGTCAAGTTTTGGCTAGTGCCCTGGATGATTTACCATTTTTGGATGAGTACTTTTACTATTGTTCACCACACTGCCGCAGATGTTCCTTTTGCGACAGCGAACAAGTGGAACGAAGCTTTAGCACAGCTAAATGGCACTATTCATTGCGATTATCCGCGCTGGGTAGAAATCCTGTGCCATGATATCAATGTTCATGTCCCTCATCATATTTCCACTGCGATTCCTTCTTATAATTTGCGGCTAGCTTACAGCAGCATCAAAGAAAATTGGGAGCCTTATCTGCATGATGAGTGTCAGTTTTCTTGGACTTTAATGAAGCAGATTACAGACCAATGTCAACTGTATACAACTGATGTTGGCTATAAGACTTTCAACGAGCATTACACAGAGCAATAAATAGCGCTGTGGTTACACTCCCGCTCTTGAACCAACGAGAGCGTTTATGATGCTGTGTTTTAATAGAATCTGGCAATTGTTTACTGAATAAAATTATTAGATAAATTGCCAGAAATTATCCTCTTGTTTGTTAGCGATCGCTAATGTCGTGGGCATCCTAGAGATGAGATAATTTTGTCTCAAATCAAGTTCCGATTTATATCCAACAAAAGAATCCAGTGCAATTAGATACCATCAGTTTCAACAATCCTCTTAGCAGTGAAGCGTCTGAGGATACAACTAAATTACCTTTCACTCTTCAAGATTTAAAAGCTGCAATTCCGGCTGAATGTTTTCAGCCTAATGTGACAAAATCACTTTTTTACTTCTTTCGTGACATCCTGATTATCGGTCTGCTTTATGCAGTAGCTAATTACCTGGATTCTTGGCTTTTCTTCCCGATTTTCTGGCTAATGCAAGGAACGATGTTTTGGGCTTTGTTTGTAGTCGGGCATGACTGTGGACACCAATCTTTTTCTAAGCAGAAATGGCTTAATGATTTGATTGGACACCTTTCTCACACACCAATACTTGTTCCTTATCATGGTTGGCGAATTAGTCACAGAACCCATCACAAAAATACTGGCAATATTGATAACGATGAAAGTTGGTATCCTGTGACAGAATCACAATATAAGGAGATGCCTTTAGCCCAAAAGATCGGTAGATACTACGTTTTTCTTTTGGCTTATCCTGTGTATTTGTTTAAGCGTTCTCCTAATAAAGAAGGCTCTCACTTTTTGCCCAGTAGTTCGCTTTTCAAACCATCGGAAAAATGGGATGTTCTCACTAGTACTGTACTGTTGATTGGTATGGTAGGTTTGCTAGGCTTCCTCACCTACCAATGGGGTTGGATGTGGTTGCTAAAATATTACGCTGCGCCCTACCTTGTGTTTATAGTCTGGCTGGATTTGGTGACATTCTTACACCACACTGAGCCAGAGCTTCCCTGGTATCGTGGAGAAGATTGGACTTTCCTGAAAGGCGCAATTTCTAGTATTGACCGTGATTATGGTTTAGTTAATCATATCCATCACGATATCGGTACTCATGTTGCTCACCATATATTCCTTAACATCCCTCATTACAATTTGCTGAAAGCAACTGAGGCAATAAAACCAGTGATGGGTGAGTATTTCCACAAATCGGAAGAACCAATTTGGAAGTCAGTATGGAATTCATGCATCAACTGCCATTTTGTACCTGATACTGGTAGTAAGGTTTACTACACATCCAACAATAAGTTAGCTAAAGACTAAGACTCAGATTCCCGACTTCCTTGAAGAAGTCGGGAATCTTGTATTTTTGTCATTGCTTTCTGACTATTGACCGTTATCAATTTTAATTTGTATTAGTTCGGTATCCTGTCTTTGTTCCGGTGTAATTGTTTTCCACCAATGAAATCACTGGTTTTATAGGAACTACCAAAGATAATATGTAGTTGCCCATTGTCTTCGTCTACAATCCCACAGGGAATGTATTTTTCCTTTTCGATGCTGTTAATGATTTGGATGCGCCTGCTCTGGCTAACCTATCCAAATGCTTGCTCCTGTTTTTTTGGATCAAGGGTACATTTTACCTCTATTGGTAAATTCTTTCCTAGAAATCACCTAACCCGGATTTCTCACCACACCTCTCAAAGCCTGCGCTTGTGCAGGGGAGCAGGGGAGAGTTCAAATACCAAGTTCTTTCCCCTCTGCCCCTCTGCCCCTCCGCCCCTCTGCTCTATCAAACGCCTGAAGCTTGTGAGAAATGCGGGCTAAGTGATCTAACTCTTGCTGCATCTGACTAACAACTAATTCATAACATTCATTGACATAGTAGCGATCGCTGGCTGCTTCTCGACCGTAGCGTTGAAATACAATTGGCGGACAAACCCGTGTGTACATGGGTACAGGTAGTGGAATGTTGGGTAACGGGCCAATTGCTAATCCCCAAGGTAGTCCAAGATAGATAGGGAAAACTTCCGGATCAATCCCCAACAGCCAAGGCATCCCCCACTCATGGAGTTGCTGCACAACTTTGTAGAAGTCAGCCAGTACAATCAGCGTATCGTGAGCACCCCAGGAAATCACAGGGACAATCGGTACATTTTCTCGCAACGCTAACTTGATAAATCCTTGTCGCCCCGCAAAGTAGATTTTGTTACGTAAATGATGCGGTCGGAAGACATCTTCGGCTCCACCTGGATAAACTAGCACACTGGCCCCAGAGCGCAAGGCAGTGTAAGCCATTTTCGGATGAGCAATGATTGCTCCAGCCTTAGCAACCAGTTGCGCTAGTGGTGGGCTAACCTGCCAAACCTTGGGATGCATCAAACCATAAACGGGTTGCTCCACACCAAATCGTCGGAACCAGTCGTACATCATCATTGCCATATCCGGAGCCGCAAGTCCCCCATTATGCGAACCGACAAATAAGACTTTTTTTTGGGGTGGAATATTATCCCAGCCGCTAGTTTGAACTCGGAAATAGTAGTGATAGAAAAAGCCCAACAGGGGCATTACAGACTCTATGAACTTTGGATCTCGCTCATCCAAAGACCAACCGTTTCTTTTGTTTATAAGATGTTGCTTTTTTGACATTGATGCATTCTAACAGGATTGGTAAAGGTCAAACAATCCTTGGTTAGGTATGACCAGGTTTGCTACCTGCACAAAACCTGATTCGTCTAAATACTTTAAGTCAGTTTCTTCTCTAAAAGTAGCTAATTCCAATTTAATTACTTCTGCTCGGTCTTTTACTTTCTGTAGTAAGTGCGATCTTTTAAAGATTAACAAACTTCCGTCTTGCCCACTAGCCAAGAATCTCCTTAAAGGAGCATCCATCTTTTAAG
Source organism: Nostoc sp. UHCC 0251 (assembly GCF_034932245.1). NCBI lineage: Bacteria > Bacillati > Cyanobacteriota > Cyanophyceae > Nostocales > Nostocaceae > Nostoc > Nostoc sp. UHCC 0251. The sequence continues at coordinate 29,400 of NZ_JAYGHD010000016.1, read as the reverse complement.
TTAACTTGATAGATGCATTTTCTCTATTTTTACATAGTTTGGGTTTTACCTGCCTACTTAACACCAAAAAAATCATCACATACCTCTGTAATGATTTTTTTGGCGCAATTACATTTTGGAGTATGCACGTAGTTATTTTACCCAAGTTGCGGGTTATCGGATGTGTTTTTTAGCGACTAGATAGAAAAGTTGTCTCTCTTTGAGTAACAACAAAAAATTCTGTGCGCTCTTGAGTTAACAACAAACTTATTGCCATTACTAATTCAGAATAGCTTCCAGCAAGTGTACCTACTGCATAGGAAGGTATCGCGTTACCAATAAGGGAAACCAAGGTTCCTAGAAATAACCACGGCCATTTCAGCCTGAACCAAATACCGATGCCAATTAGTAAGACAAACAGATTAACTAAAATCGTGTTAATTGGCGGGCCGCTCAAGTTGGCAACATGATAGCGCAGGATTCCCGCAAACTCTATTGGAACTAGTTCCAGCCCTATATAGTGGGTGGCAACATCTATTGCTGTAAGCCCCAATGCAATTACCCAAGATAAAACCCGCACTACTCTATTAGCCCAACTAGCTCCGGCACGGTGAGCAATTTCAACACCAATCACAATAAATAGCGGTACAACTAAATAATGTAGTAAAAAGCGCAGCATACAGAGAGTTTTCAAAAGCTCTCCTTCACCAATCAGACTTCCTATTGAAAGAATAAGATTGTCATAGCTCATGCTCACTAGCACTATAGGCAACACTATCATTGCTAGACTAGTTGATTGCTGCCACAGACGAATTGCCCAGCCCACTAAAACCCATTCGATCAAGACAAAACTTAGATGTGTTAAGGGATAAATTATTGACATATAGCAGCGATCCGAATTTATTTATAAAATTATTGGCGTAGCAAGGCAATAGGCAATAGGCAATAGGCAATAGGCAATAGGCAATAGGCAATAGTTAAGAAGCTTCTTGGAGTTATAATGAATTTTTCAAAAATCGAATATGAGTCCTATAAGTAATAGATGAACATAGCAGAGTATATTCCAAGCACAAATATTTATTTCTGAACCTGATTCAGATAATTTGTGCCTGGAATAAAAGTTATAGCGATTTATTCACTAAACTTGTAGCTGTAATTATGGTTAGAACTAATGTCTAAAAATCATCCGATAAAACAACTGTTAGGTTGGTGTTCAGTTCTGGTGCAAAACCACTTCCTTCAGCTGCATAAGTAATCGCTCCTCCAGCTTTTAAAACAGCAGGGCCACCACAGGCTTTAATTAAATCAACACCGTCCTTCACTTTAATATCTTGACAACCAAATTGAAGTCCATTTGGGCTAGTAATTTTAATCTTATTAATTGTTCCAGTTTCACCAATTGGTAAAAAGAGTTTAGCAGAACGAATAACTGCCGTAGTTGGCAAAGGATTTGGTGTTGTTGTGTCGATACTGAACTTCCCTCCAGTAATTTGAGCTTTTTCTGTGATAATTAAGGTAGCAAGGGTGCTTGGTGCTGCAATTGCAGTTGTAGAAAAGCAAAAAATAAGAAATGATAGGGCAAATGCTAAAATCTTTGCTGGATTTATGAACATCTTCAATGAATTCATGATAATTCTCCTTGTTTGACTTTTAGAAATTCTCTGGATCTACGCTCAATAGTTTTATCTACTGATTTTTAGCTATTTATGCAAATTTTAGAAAAATCATTGGATTTATCTCAGTACGCTTGGGTTAAGGCTAAAAACTAAAACTGGCGTAAGTTGGTTGAGGCAATACTTCTTGGGCTTTGGGGAAAAGGGGAAGTAAGATTGTGGAACAAAAAGGTTGGGTTTTGCAAAGAATTACTGGCAGTCATCATATTTATGAAAACCTCGAAGTAGAAAAAATCCTGTCAATTCCTGTTCACCGCAATCAAGATTTGAAAGTTGGAACCTTGAAAGCCTTGATGAAAATAGCCCAGTTATCTGAAGAAAATTTACTTTAATTTCAAATTACTGCTCTGATTCATCTAGTAACTTGCTTGGTTCACCGGGGTAGAAATCATAGTCCACAATCTCTACCAAACTGTAAGGACACTCTACTGGAAAAGTCCGCTTGGGCAAATCTGTTTCTCCAACAGCCAATTCGACACCTTTAAGGTAAGCTTTGCGAAGTGCTTCTTCAAGGTAGGGCTTTAGGCTAGGATTTTCTTCGAGCAGTTCAGCAATATCTAAGCGTTGAATACGAAGTGTTGCTAACCAGCTACGGCTACGACGCCCTGACTGGTACTGCCATTTTAGTAAATGTCCAATTAACACACTCAGACGGTTTCGCAGTTCTTGACGTTGCTGTTTACCCAAAGATTGAATTTCCTCAATCAGATTTTGCAGATCAATCTGACTCCACTGCTCATTGCGAAGTAAAGTTACTTGTTCCTGTGTCCAAGCGTAAAAATCAGTTTCGTATAAGCTAGGTGAAAGCATTGGTATCTTTGGGTTTGTTTCAGGTACACCCATTAGGTTAGTTCAACCTCAACGTCTTTGCTTTTATTGTAGAACTGTCTCAAATACTAGTTCTGCTATTGAGAGCGATCGCTATAGTACTTTACCAGTCTCTGCAAATCAACTTTTGCGAGTCATGGAACTCAAACAGCTAGCAAAAAAACTCGGATTTAGCCGGATTAAACCAGAAAACAAGCAGCACGTCGTTTTAGAAACATTTCACAGAGAAGGCGTTCGATAAATTCAGCTTTTTGGCAATTTTTGCGTACGTAAATACTGACGATATATCGCACAGTAACAGATGTTGACCATCATCGGGACTTGCCCAATTTAAGTAATAAACCAACACTCAAGGCAGCTAAACTAGCAAATCCAACGGTAGGTTCTGGAATCGATTTTGCAACTACAAGTGGTTGAATTTCAGAAGAGGTAATATAGTTGGCAAGAAAAGGCTTGCCAATATAATTTAGATAAGGTAAACCAACAATATTAGCAGTATACTCATCTAAATTTTCAAAAGTTGAGAAAGCTAATTTAGAATTACTAGAGTTAAATCCAAAAGAACTTAAACTAGATACACCCAACCATTCTTCTTGAGGAACTTTGGAGTTACCAGAAAATATCAAATCAAATGTATTTAACTCACTTGTGTAAATCAACCCATCATTATTTTGATCCACACCAGAAAATGAACCAGATAAGATACCTCCCCGTTCCCAGCCTGATTGTGTAAAAGCGTAGTCCAGAGATGCAGCTTTTACTTGCTTAACTGAGCTTCCTAGCAAGCTGAAAATACTAAGAGTAGTTGTAAATGCTATTTTTGAGAACCATCTCATAGTTTTATGCCAGAGAATTGTTGAAGGAATTTTGATATTGAAAAAGACAAAGTACTTGCTCAAAACTAGCTATACTAATTGTTCTAATCAACTTAGTACAGCACAGCGTAAATAGATATATTATTCACAATCAGGGAAAAGTTGATAACACAAGCTTTTTGACTTTTGACTTCCGCCTTGCGGCACTAGCTTTTACTCACCCAAAGGCGCTCCTTCACGACGTGGGTCAGCACCACTAACTAGCCCCTGATTAGTTAGTACAATTCCGGTGGAACCACTGGTTAATTGGATAACGCTGACTGTATGACCCTTGGCTTCTAAAGCAGGTTTCAGGTTGGCAACATCTGTATCTGCTTCTAGTTCAGTTGGGCCATTACGACTACCAAAATTTGGCAAAGATAGCGATCGCTGAATGTCCAATCCCCAGTCTAGATGGCCTACTATTGCCTTAGCGACATAATTAATAATTTGCGCCCCACCAGCTGAACCAATTACCATTACTAGCTTGCCATTGCGATCAAAGACCATCATGGGAGCCATTGAGCTTCTAGGGCGTTTCTTGGCTTCTATGCGATTAGCAACAGGCTTTCCTTCTGATGTCGGCAAAAAAGAGAAATCTGTCAGTTGGTTGTTAAGTAAGAAGCCTCGTACCATTAATCTTGAGCCAAAGGCATCTTCAATGCTACTAGTCATTGAAATAGCGTTACCTGCCCCATCGACAATTGAAACATGAGTAGTAGATGGCAAATCCTTAGATTGATCTTTACCCCAGCGACTTGCTTGCTGTAACAATGGATTGCCTGCTTGGGCTTGACCGATTGAACGTTCAGGATTGATTTTCGCTGCCCGTAATTTTAGGTAGTTAGGGTTAATTAATTCTTTGACTGGTACTGGGACGAAATCTGTGTCAGCTATATATAAATTTCTGTCAGCATAGGCTAAACGTCCAGCTTCAGAAAATAAATGGACTGCTTCTAAAGAAGCTGGCTTTAAAGCTGGCAGATTAAATTGTTGAAGAATACCTAGAATTTGCAGTACGGTTAAACCACCAGAGCTTGGAGGCCCCATGCCGCAAACTTTGTAAATTCGATAAGTGCCACAAACTGGTTCTCGCAGTTTAGCTTGATATTGCACTAGATCAGTGGTGGTTAAGTCACCTGGTACAGCAGCTTGCCTCACCTTAGCTACTATGTCTTGAGCAATATTTCCTTGATAAAAGGCATTAGCGCCTCCTTTAGCAATCTGACGCAATACCTCTGCCAAAGGCTGATTGACCAATCTTGTACCAATTGGCTTAGGTGTACCATCGGGTTGATAGAAATAGCTCTTAGCTGGCTCGTTGCGAGATAGATATAGATCCTTACTTAGCAGAGTATACAAACGTGGTGAAAGTGGAAAACCTTGTTCAGAAAGTTGGATAGCTCCTTGAAACAGTTGAGACCAAGGTAACTTGCCATATTTTTTGTGTGCCAACTCTAGCATTCGTACCACCCCAGGCACACCTACAGATTTACCTCCGACAACAGCATCATAAAACTGTAAGGGTTTGCCATTGGCATCGAGAAAGCGATCTGGTTTAGCCGCAGCCGGTGCAGTTTCTCGACCATCATAAGTGAGCAACTTCTTCGTTTTGGCATCGTAGTAAACAAGGAAAGCACCACCACCAATACCTGAAGATTGTGGCTCTACCAACGTCAGTACCATTTGGACTGCAATAGCAGCATCTATAGCACTACCTCCACGACGTAGAACATCGCGTCCGGCTGCTGATGCTAGTGGATTTGCAGCTACTACCACATACTTATTTGTGCGAACAGCTTCACGCTCAACTCGACCACTCCCAGCCTCCGGTGGAGGAGGATTTTGGGCTTTGCCTATGATACCTGGCAAGAGGGTAGCACTGAGTGTGAGCGGAAGCAAACAACTACCTAAAGCAAACTTAGATGCTGTAGTCAACGCAACTCTCCGAATTTAAATATTTTATTTATCGTCAATGCTGAAATTACAAAAAACATCATCAAAACTCTAGCAATGTCGAGAGTCTTGCTTGTTGATTTCTTGCTTTAATTCACAAATTAGCTTACAAGACATCAACTTACAGCATATTAAGATGCTAGTCAACTATTTATCACTTTTAAAAATTTTGATTGTGTATGTATTGAAAACAAAGGGCTACCTTCTCTGCGAGACGCGAACAGTGGGCTACGCCAATGCCACTGGTACCAGATGTAAAGATATCTTTGCCACTAAGCTGTTCCACATCTTAAATTTGCAAATTTAAATTAGATAAACTCGTCTATCTACTGCTAAGAAAGTCAGTTTTAAAAAATCAACCTATTTAAGAAAATATAAAATCAGGAAACAGCTTAGAATTTGGTCATTCCAGAGTTTTTTATAAAATTAAACATACATCGGTTTTATCGTGCCGACTTACTTATGCCAGCCATTAGATACCTAACTCAATCGCAGAAATGAAAGTTTACAAAAAGCTATTTCAAAGAGTAGGTAAGGACGATACAGTTTATCTGTCAGGAGCAGGTGGGAATTATAGACCCAGCCCTTTGAGTATAGTTTAGTAGAATTAAAGGAAATACCAACCCAACTTTAATTCATGATAAAAACTATCGAAGGCATTTATCAGGATGGGCAAATTCATCTCACCCAGCTACCGCAAGATATTAGCGATCGCTCCCAAGTTCTCGTCACCTTTCTGGACACTGCGAAAATCGACCCTAGTAAATTACGCCAACTGATTGATCAGTTGGAGACAATTGCTGGTATTGGACAAGGTTTCGAGGAACTCAACGTGGGTAAAATTCGCCCAATTGAGGATTTTGTCCAAGAAATGCAACAAAAGTATGGCATTTCAGGTTGAGATTATTTTTCCAAAATTTAGCTAGCTTGAGAATTTTGGGAATACTAATCAAAGAACTCAATTATCTAAATTGCAGAAAGCTTGGAGGAGCTGATGAATCAATCATGGTATCCAGCACACACATTCAATGGTGACTCTAGTTGGTTCGGTGGTGTGCGCTCCCTATCCATAAATCCAAGCCGCCAAATTATTGGTTGTGGGAGCGATGACAATACAATTAGATTATGGGATCTCAATAATGGTCAACTTTTGAGCTATCCCTTTGAACATACAAAATCTGTTCGATCCATTACTTTTACTCCCAAAGGAAATGGTTTGATTAGCGGTGGCGATGATGCCACTATTAGAGTTTGGGATTTAAGAACATCTCAGGAATTATTAATTTTTAACACTCATTCTCAACCAGTGACGGCAGTTGCTGTGGTTCCAATTTATGACTTTGTTGTAAGTGGAAGTGATGACTATACAGTTAAAATTTTTAGTTTGAAAGAAAGGAAGGAGATTAAAACCCTTCGAGGACATTCAAATTACGTGCAGTCTGTTTCTGTGAGTCCTGATGGTTCATTGATTGCGAGTGGTGGTTGCGATCACAAAGTTAAGATTTGGAGAACCAACATACACGATGAGATTTTCTCATTTTCAACCCATTCAAAAGATGTACGTGTAGTTATATTGAGCCCTGATGGAAAAATTGTTGCAAGCAGTGATGATGACGGGGATATCATTCTGTGGGATATGCAAACTGGATTATCTAAATGCGCTATTCAGGGGCACTCAAGTAGTGTGCGTAGTCTAGGTTTCAGTTCTAATGGTCAGTTTCTCGTGAGCGGTGGTGATGATGGCTACATCAAGATTTGGAATCTGACAACAGGTACTCTAGATTCCTCTTTCTGTGCTCACTCAGCAGGAGTTAGCTCAGTCGCTTTTTGTTTTAATAATCAGGTAATTGTAAGTAGTAGCTGGGATAAAACAGTCAAACTTTGGGTTCTCGAAACCGCAATTCCTAAACCTTCAAAAATCGGTTTTTTTAAAGCACTTTTTGGCAAAAAGCAGCCTGAACCGGAGCTTGTTCCAGCTTTGCCAAATTTTATTCTCCAACAAGTTCAAGCAAATAGTAAAAAGCTAAACGAATCTATGTTTAGTTCCGTTGGTGCTAACTTTGAAACTGAGGCTTATAACTTTTGTTGGGAAACATCTCAGCCTCCAGTCAAAAATCCCCAGTTATGTTTGGAGGATTGGGAGCGATTCTTGAAAGACTGGAAACGCCAAGAAGAAGAACGCAAGAAAGAGCAACGCGCAAAAGATAGACTTCGCTTGCGAGAGCAACGTTTGAGATTAGAGAAACAGAAAGAAGAACGTCTCAACAGAGAGCAGCAGCTACAAGCAGATAAACTAAGACAAGAACAGCGGCAGCAAGAGGAAAAACTCAAATCCCTTACCAAGTAGTAACGATAGCTATAGCGGTAAACTACTAGTACGGATGCCGAAATCTTTACATCGACGTTTAGCTGAGACTTCTGAACGGGAAGGCGTTAGTCTCAACCAGTATATTGTGTCTTTGCTGAGTGCAGTAACATAATTAACAGCAAAGCAATCTTAGTAAACTTCCATATTCTTTATAAATAGTCAAAAAATACTTCAGGTACTAATCTGAATTCCCCGGATTTGAAGCGAGAGATATCCATCCATAATGCTCTATGTTTATGAGTTTGTGATTCTGAAAAAACTAAACTTTCCAGTTGATAAAATTTGGAATCAACAAAGTCACATTGATAAAGCTGAATAATTTCATGACCTTGCCTACCATTAAATATAAACAGGTTTTCTATACAACCTAAATATTTAATATTCGTTAAATCTGCCTGAATTTCTTCTTGAAACTCGCGTTCTAAGGCGGCGCGACTGGTTTCGCCAAAATCAACACCACCGCCTAAAGCCCGATAAAATGTTTCTTGCTTTACGGGATCGTAGCCTTCAGAAACAAATATGCGTTCGCCATTCCGAATTAGCCCCAAGGCTATTACCCGAATTTCGCCTGCTTTATTCATTTTTGTAACTAATTATCGTAAATAGACTGAGGACGACTTTCGCTATCCTCAATAGGCCAATCTGGATTTTCGCCACCGATGTATAATTCTTCAATGGTTACATATTCCTGACTTAGCTGGCTGAGGGCGTTGATTAAAATATCCAATGCGATCGCATCACTGGTTCCTAAGTCAAACCAACAACGTCCCCATTGGCCCTCATATTCAAACTCACCGATGTTGTGCATCAGTGCTAGCAGGCTTTTGTCATAGCCTTGTTCATCATAATTCATGTAGCTGATATCGAGTCCAGTGTCCTGCACCTGAAGATTCTCTGCATTAAATGCACCCAATTTACCTAAATAAAACCAGGAATTGAAGACTTCTTCTACATACTGCTTCTCACGCGCAGAAGGATTTGTGCTGAATTTCAGCCAAATCCACATATCAAAAGGATTAATTTCGCGGAACTGAATCTCCATTTTGGTCTAATATCTCAATTACTCTTCTGCAAATAAGCATATCAAAGTAGGGAGTGGGGAGTAGGGAGTAGGGAGTAGGGAATGGAGGTTAAGGATTCTTTAGGCTAGCAGCCCTGTTGCGTTCACCCTCAATTTGTTTGACTAAATCGCCGGGGAGTTGGGATTTTTTAGTCAATGCTTTGTCAAAATTAGCGATCGCTTCCTGGATCATCTGCTGGTTTTTTTCTTTTTGCCCCAGGTTTTTCAGGATTTGGGCTTTGAGATAATAAATTTCTGGATTATCTGATGTGGTTTTAATTGCCCGGTTGACATGCTCTAGTGCCTGTGGATACCGTTTTAAATCCCGGTAAGCAAGAGCAATACCCCGATCCACTAGATATTGAGGAGAAGCATTTTGTTCTAACCGTCCAATTGCCTGATCTGGGCTAGCAAAAGGCAAATTAACCGCCAACAGTAAATCCATATAACCTTTGATTAAATTTAGTTCTGGATCTTTGGCAGAAATTGCTTCGGCTTTGTCTAAATATTCATAAACTTGCCGCAACTTACTAAAAGCTTGCGGCACACCGTTGACAGTACCTTCACGGGTGAGAATTACTGCTCCCGCTAAAAAATGACCAACAGCAGTGTATAAATTACCACGCAATGGATCGCTAGAAATCAGTTTTTGTCCGGTTTCTAGAGTTTTTTGACTGTAGGTATCTAATTTAGCCCAATCCTTTTTTCCGTATGCTAAAGATGCCTTCATGGCATAAGCTAGAGGTTCATTTGGCTCTTTGGATAATGCTTGTTCTAGATAACGCTCTGCTGCTGGATAGTTGCCTTGTTGGAAAATCGCTTTGAAAGCTGCTTCTGTTTGATCGCCAATTTGATGAGGTTTGTTATTGCGAAACGGATCGCCAGCCAGGGAGGGATTTACCCAGAAATTAAGTGCGATCGCCCAAGGGGCAACGCCAAAGGCGATCGCAACGCCAAAAGCAGTCTGAGCAAAGGTAGTAAGTTTAGCAGACATTGCTAATCTAGGCGAAGAAAACCTTTTAGTCATTTTAACCCTCAGAATAATTGCGGTTGAAATAGTTGTATGTGTTACTTAGAATGCAAAAAATAGTTAATTTTTACACTGAGCGACTTGCCTTGACTAGTGCCGAGCGAAGCCGAGGTAAGCCGAGGTAGCGCAGTCGTAAAGCCTGCGGCATAGCTACACTTAGGGCGCAGCCTCTCGTAGAGAAAGGAGTCGAAGTGTTAACTTGCCTCTGCTTAAACCAAAATTTTCTATATAAAGGTTGACTTTGGTAGTTTTTTCATGTTCCCAGGCTGCTAATAGCCAAAGTTTTAAGGGTGAGTCTGCCACAATGGAAAAAAAGTGGATGATTCTTGCTGTTAAATTAAGGTGCTAATCCTTTCTTTGAATTTTCTAGATGCTCTCAGTGTAGCTAATCAGTAATTTGCTGAATTTTTGGTAATCTTAACAAATGCTCTATCTCCGAAATCTAAATTATCACCCCACAGCTTGCCCAACAGCGATTCTCAAATCGATCAACTTGGAATTAGCACCCCAGCAGCTAGGTCTGATTATTGGGCCGAGTGGTTCGGGAAAAAGTACCTTACTAGAAATTTTGTCGGGACTAGCCGAACCCACTACCGGCGCACTTTTCTGGCGGGAACAAGAACTTATAGCCGAACAGCTACAACAATTGGCTGGGTTGGTATTTCAGTTTCCAGAACGGCACTTTTGTGGTGGTTCGATTTTAGAAGAATTGCGTTTAGGACATCCTGAGTTAGGGTCAGAACGAGTCAGACATGCCCTAAGTGAGGTGGGATTAGAGCATTTATCGCTCTCCGCTGCCCCCCATGCTTTGAGTGGTGGTCAGCAAAGGCGTTTAGCTTTGGCGGTGCAATTGATTCGCCAGCCAAATTTATTGTTATTGGATGAACCCACAGCTGGGTTAGATTGGTCAATGCGTCGGCAACTGGTAAATTTATTAGCGAAACTGAAACAAGATTGGACGCTGTTAGTAGTGACACACGATGCTGGGGATATGTTAGCGATCGCAGACCGTTGCTGGACACTCAACCACGGTGAATTACAATCAGTAGACCCAAAGACATTAGAAGCCAAAGTTAAAGAACCTCTACCGACGGTGTGAGAGCAGGGGAGCAGGGGAGCAGGGGAGCAGGGGGGCAAGGGGACAAGGGGACAAAGAGACAAAGAGAAAAACTATGCCCCATGTCTCATACCAAATGACAAATGACAAATAACAAATGACAAACTTATTGCCTGAGATGGCAGAAATCTGGCAGAAAACTCTCAATTGGCAACCAACTCTTCAACAACAAGCGCAATTTCAAAAGCTTTATGAGTTAATCCTAGAAGGTAATCGCCAACTAAATTTAACTCGGATTGTTGATCCCCAAGAGTTTTGGGAAAAACATCTCTGGGATTCTCTGCGAGGAATTGCACCTCTGTTATCAGCAAATTTCTCGCCTGCTTCTCCTAGTATCATCGATATTGGTACAGGTGCGGGTTTTCCGGGTGTTCCCGTAGCAATTACTGTAACTAATTGCCCAATTACTCTTCTCGATTCCACTCGGAAAAAAATTACTTTTATCGACAATATATTAAGTGAACTTGCCCTTACCAATGCCAAAACTCTTGTTGGTAGGGCTGAAGAAATCGGTCAGCACCGCCAACATCGACTAGCTTATGATATTGCATTGATCCGTGCTGTAGGCGCAGTTTCTGTCTGTGCAGAATATACTCTACCACTGCTCAAACAGGGAGGTTTAGCTATAATTTATCGTGGTAATTGGACAGAGGAAGAAACCACAGCTTTGCAAAATGCTGTTAACCAGCTAGGTGGTGTGATTGAATTAATTGAAGAATTTACTACTCCTCTAAGTAATAGCATCCGTCATTGCCTTTATGTACGTAAGGTAACAAACACACCAGCTAATTTTCCCCGTCCTATAGGTGTACCTTCTCAAAAACCTTTGTAAGGAGGAGTGCGAAAATATGTGTAGACTGTTTGCCAATTTTCACTAATAGGCGACATCGACAATGCCGCCTTTATCCTTATCCTTATTGAGTTAATGAACTTATCCTATCTAGCAGTGACAAGCTGACCTGTAAAGAAGAATGAACCTCCATTTTGTCCATTACCTTGTAGTGGATTTCCTTGTAGAGCAAACAAACGAAGCTCAATTGTCCCTTCTACTGTTTGAGTTCTTGGATTAAAAGTCGCTCTATAATCATTTCTTGCAATACCGCTACCGCCCTTGTTTGAAAGACTAAAGTTGAGTGCCCGACCTGTAATCGCCTTCTTTCCATTACACGCCCAAGTACCCTGAGAAGTGGTAAAAGGATCAAACTGACCCGTAACACCACCTTGGTTTGAGTCACTAGTAATCAAGTTGCCTTCTTCAGTAAGAGTGATCAGCGCACGTGAAGCAAACTTTCCACTAGCATCTTTAATTGTCATAAGGTATGTACCAGCGACAAATTTTCTACAAACTGACAGATCAGAATTGGTATCAATTACAGAGTCAGCCTTTACTTTTTGAATGTTCCAGATATCCAAAATGCTGACTGTAGAAAGTACACCAATTGTCAATCCAAGCAAAATTTTACGAATTTTCATGAGAAACAGTAGTAAAGAATTTATCGAACTCTACCTAAAACATATACATAAACAAGAAATATTTTTGGTAAATTTTAGTTAATTTTTAATTAAAAATATGCAATGCAGTGGCTTTGCTTGCTATAGGAATCAATATTTTATTTTATTTTTGAAATTATCTACTTGCTGCGCGAAGTGTAATAGGTAGGCAGTAGGGAGTAGGAAATATGGAATCAGTCTTTTCGAGTTTAGGGTGAGCTTTGTCAGAAATCAAATCATAGTCCTATACAAGCGAATCATTCTGAAAAAATGAATGGCGATTACCTTATCACATCTAAAAAACTGGCAGCAGAATATTATTTCTGTTGCCAGTTTTTAAGCGCCTATAATCCTAAATTGTTGTCTGGTTTCAGGCAAATTTACTTGCTACTGCAAACCGCTTGTTAATCTCATCCCAATTAATCACGTTCCACCAAGCATCTAAATAATCGGCACGGCGATTCTGGTAATTGAGATAATATGCATGTTCCCATACATCATTACCCAGAATGGGATATTTGCCTACACTTAAAGGACTATCTTGATTAGCTGTAGATGTTATTTCAAACTTGCCACCTTTGTTACGCACTAGCCAAACCCAACCACTACCAAAACGACTAGCACCAGCTTCGTTAAACTGTTTTTTGAAAGCTGCAAAACTGCCAAAATTTTGATTAATCGCAGAGGCTATATTTCCTGTTGGTTCGCCTCCGCCTTTCGGCTTCATAATTTCCCAAAACATTGAGTGGTTGACATGACCACCACCATTATTGCGTACTGTTGTGCGAATATCTTTTGGTACATTGTCAAGTCTCTGCAACAGTTCTTCAACAGTTTTGCCTTTGAGTTCTGGGTGTTTGGCTAACGCTGCATTCAGGTTTTTCACATAAGTTGCGTGGTGTTTATCGTGGTGAAATTGCATCGTTTTGGCATCAATGTGTGGTTCCAGCGCTTCGTAGGCGTAAGGTAAAGGTGGTAGTTGGATCGCACCTGGTTTATTTGGTGTTGTATTTGCTATTGTGTTTGGTGTTGTTTCAGGAATTGCAGTGTTTCTCTCAGGAGATGTCTCTGCCGATGCACAAGCATCTAATGCAAAAGTACCCACACCTGCTGTGAATAAAAACAAGAAGTTACGTCGATTAATAGTCATATAAGTTTTTGCGGCCAATCCATTAAGTCTCTATTGCAGTTTTATTTTCTTAGATTTTGGCTACAAAAAATTGGTAATTGTGATTATTTCTGGCAGTTTAAGAAACTATTTACAAGACTTGTAATATTAAGTACTAACATTCAAAACGTTATGTATTTTTACTTAAGCTCTCTTTTTACAACTAATCATAGGTTCGCACCCAAGCACCAAAAACAAACCCTATCGTCACAAGAGACGCTACGGGGTGTTAAGGGAATTGTGGGGTATTGGGTAGTTAATCGAGGTCGTCAGGCATTTCACCCACATTATACTTTCTTCTTATTTTTTTCCTCGCTTAAAATCAAATATAGGCTGATCAAGTCCTGCGGGTAAGTGTAAATGAAACACATACTTATCTATGTTAGTAGGATCAGACGGGTCAACAGTACGCTTAGTCCCGTATCCCCATACACGTTTTATGTATTTACCGAAGAATGCTCGCGATCCTTCCCGTCCGGTTCCGATATTGCTTTTCTCATTATCAAATTCATCGAGCGTTGCTCCTTTCGTGAGCAGGGTCACAATTATATGTATTTGACTATTTTCTTTAGTAATAGGTTTAAGTTCCTCCTTAGATTTAGGAGCAACATCGGCGTATTTATCAACATTTTTAGTTGTCATTTTATTAATTCTTAGTTGTTTGGTGTTTTGTATTTTTGGTGAAATGTCGGGAAATGCCTGTTTATCAATAACGGACTGAAAAAATTTGTTCAACAGTTAGATTTAAATCTGGAAATGTTGGAGACTCTATACGATCGTCTCCTCTCAACTGTTTCCCACGATATTCACCCTCATCACTTAAAGAGTAAATTGTGATTGTTGGCTGTTTGGGATCGCCTATCAATTCCTTGCTACCCAAAGCAGCATAATCCACAATCCAATATTCTTGAATACCCATTTCTTCATAGTCAGCAAACTTTTTATGATAATCATCTCTCCAGTTAGTACTGACCACTTCAATCACTAATGGAATTGAAGCTGGCTTACTAAGGATAGATTGTTTCTCCCATAATGGTTCATTACCCAAGTTAGAAAAATTCATTAATAAAACATCAGGATAGTACCCTGACATTTTATTTTCTGGCTTCACTGTGGCGGTTTTAGGTATACCGTAATTAAGTTTAAGACGAAGACACTCATACCCTAATATGATTGTTAAAAATGCTACTATTTGCTCGTGTTTGCCTGATGGTGGCGGCATTTGAATAATATCTCCATCGTGTAATTCATAACGAATGTTTTCCGGTTGTGTTTCTAAAAACTCTAAATATTCATCAAATGTAAATAGTTTTTGTAGTGATTGAATCATTATTTCATCCTGATTATGGATATAAACAGTTCACACTGCTGTAACCTGAAAATTAAGAGTTAGTGTAGCGGCCAAAGGTGAAAGTAAATCGGCATGGACGCGCTAAGATTCTTACTCAGCAAGAGATACAGCAAGTTTTCGCTATTGGGTTAACAAATGACCGCGATCCGCAAGGTCAGAGTTACGGTCAAAAATTGGATTAACGGTGGTGTGGTGATGATTCTGGATGCGATCGCTAACCTATCCCTCGCCACCAATTACAGCGATTGCCCCTACACCCCATCACAGCGATCGCACACAAAACAATTATATTTTACACTCCGAAGCGCTTATAAGATTCTGTCCCCAGTTTTGGGATCAAATACAAACAAGTAATTTAAATCGAGTTGCAAAGAAAGCCGATCGCCTGGACGCGGACGCACATCCCCGCTTACCTGAATATTCAACACTACCGCCGAACCAGGTAATCCAGCACGAATCAAAGTTTCCCTTCCCAAAGGTTCCACTAGTTTAACTTCAACCAACAACAGTCCTGAGTTTTGAGTACTATTAGAGGTAGCGGGGTGTTCAGCCCGTTCTGAGTCAGTGGTGATTTTTATATGCTCTGGACGAATCCCCAAATCAAAGCTGTGTCCCTGACGCAAATGTAATTTTTCTTTCACAACTGCCGGGATTGTTAATAACTGTCCACTCACATCGAAACCGTTATTTTCATAGATTGCAGGCAAAATATTCATTGGCGGACTGCCTAAAAAAGTTGCCACCATCTGATTAGCAGGACTTGCATAAATACTTTGGGGATCGCCAATTTGCTGAATCCGTCCACGATTTAGTACGACAATTTTATCAGCCAAAGTCATTGCTTCAACTTGATCGTGGGTGACGTAAATTGTTGTAATCCCTAACTCTTGATGTAGCTGTTTCAATTCTGCCCTTGTATCATCGCGCAATTGGGCATCTAAATTAGATAAAGGTTCATCAAGTAAAAACACTTGTGGTTCACGAGCGATCGCTCTTCCTAATGCTACTCGTTGTTGCTGTCCCCCAGAAAGTTGTTTAGGTTTACGATCTAGCAGGTGATCTAGAGAAAGCGATCGCGCCACATTCATCACTCGTTCTTGAATGATTTTCGAGTCAACCTTCCGCATTTGCAAGCCAAAGCCGATGTTTTCCGCCACACTCATATGAGGATAGAGAGCGTAGTTTTGGAACACCATCGCCACATCTCGTTGTCTGGCTGGGATATTATTCACCAAGCGATCGCCAATATACAGTTTGCCAGATGTAGCGGTTTCTAAACCAGCGATCGTTCGCAAAATTGTAGATTTCCCACAACCCGATGGCCCAACTAAAACCCAAAACTCGCCATCAGGAATTTCAAAAGTAATGTCCTCGATCGCGGTGACATTATTGAATCTACGTTTAATATCTTCTAGACGAACGTTTGCCATTATCTAATTTGATATTTTCAGTTTAGGATTTGCTGCACTTCCAACTCAGCACTAGGAGGTTTTATCCGCCCCCTCTGAGTAACTGTGAGGCTGCTTTGCAAGTGCAGAAACTTGGTTATTCTGCACAACTCTAATCAGAAATCTTAGAGCTTCATTCACAGCATCGGCATTGGGAAAAACCTCTGCAACATCAGGTTCTAAACGAATTGTTGTCTTCCCAAAGCTTTTTCGTTCCGGGCCGAACTTTCTGACCCTTAAACTCTTTAAGTCATACTCCAATCGCAGATCGTCTTCCATTTCTGGCTTACCCTTCTTTATAAGCTAAAAAATATCTAATTTGCATAATCGAATTAAATATAACTCTTGTGGGGTGGGCATCTTGCCCGCCCAGCTTATGCAATTTAAATGTGGAACAGCTTAGGCTTCTCGCTCGGATCGTGTTACTTTTCTTGCACTCAAACTTCATGGAATTATTAAGTCACCCTTTGTACGTAGGCTCAAAATCATTTTTCTGGATTCTTCGACCAAGCTGGGTGAGAGAGTAAAGAAGCAAAGACTCGTACTCCCCGGAGTTGATTAGAAAGGGGTAAATGACCTCTAGGTGCATTTAAATCCCAAGTAAACCCGTTAGGGTATCGTGTCCAGTTATTACCTTCTTTCCAGCCAATTTTTGGCCAGAAATTCTCCCAATTTTTACCCAAACTTAACCAAATTTCTCGCTGCACTGAAAAACCAAATTTACCTTCGGAGTGGACTAACCAGAGGTTGTTAATGGTTTGCAAGTCAACAGCCGAAGTATTTTCTACCTCAGTAAAGTACAACCATTTTCGTTGTACAGCCGTTGGCCCTGACAGTTCGCACATTTTTTCGATGGTGACGCGATCGGCTGCTTGGAAGTCTTGAGCTGCAAGTAGCTGTTGCAAAGAATTGTAGTTAATCCCGCACTCTGATTTTAGAGGTACAATTCCTTCAGGAAAACAGGAGCGTAAAAATTCTTTGGCTTGAGGTGCATCAGAACTGTAAAGGACTTGGTAAGCTTTGCCATCAATCCAAGTCGCTGGGTTTTCACGTCGTTTCAGTAAAAATTCCATCAACACGTCTAATCCCTCATTACCCAACTCAGCTAACTGTGGGATTATCTGCTGTTGGACTTTTTCAGACCCAGCGATTAACGGTTGTCGGAGGGAGTCGATGTCATTTGCAGGGCCTGATAAAATCATTGGGTCTGTCATGCCATTCTTGTGTTAACGGTCAGTGAAAGAGCGGTAAGCTATCGGGCTTCTCTAAAGTGAAACACTGATAGCGAAAAGTCAGTTTACAACTATTAAAGCAGAAAGCCCACAGGGTTAAGCCTGTCCTGTATTCAGCACAGGCTTAACCGTCATTGACAGTGTGGTATGGGATGAATGCGTTCAAGTAACGCCTCGTAAAGCCTGCGGCATAGCTACGCTTAGGGCACAGCCTCTCGAAGAGAAGAGAAGCATCTTTAGGTACAGTATTTTGTCTAGCAGCCGTTCACGAAAAAAGCAAAATCCTGAACTTAACAGTTATCTTATACCCAATGCAATAGTATAAAAATAGGAGGTGCAGACGATGCTTGTATTTGAGTTCAAAGCTTATGGAAAGTTAGCACAATTAACCGCAGTAGACGAAGCAATTCGTACTGCCAAATTCATCCGCAATAGTTGCATCAGGCTATGGATGGATGTAAAAGGCATTGGTAAAAACGATTTACAGAAATACTGTGCAGTACTTGCAGCTAATTTTCCTTTTGCTGATGAGCTTAATTCAATGGCTAGACAAGCCAGCGCAGAACGGGCATGGTCTTCTATTTCCCATTTTTATGACAAATGCAAAAAAGGAGTATCTGGTAAAAAAGGTTTTCCCAAATTTCAAAAAGATTGTCGTTCGGTTGAATACAAGACATCAGGATGGAAGCTTGCAGACGATCGTAAATCCATAACTTTTACAGACAAAAAAGGTATTGGACGATTAAAGCTAAAAGGTACTCGTGACTTGCATTTCTACCAAATTAAGCAAATTAAGCGGGTTCGGCTAGTAAAACGCGCAGACGGAGTGTATGCTCAATTCTGTGTTGATATAAACCGCTCGGAAGATATGGAGCCAACAGGTAATACTGTAGGTTTAGATGTCGGATTGAAAGAGTACTATACCGACTCTGAGGGAGTGACGGTAGAGAATCCTAAATTTTTGTGTAAAGGTGAAAGGATTCTTAAGCGTTTGCAATGTCGAGTATCTAAAAAAGTAAAAGGTTCAAAAAACAGAGACAAGGCAAGACAAGTTTTAGGTAAGCACCATCTCAAAATAAGTAGGCAACGTAAAGATCATGCTGTGAAGTTAGCACGGTGCGTAGTTCAGTCTAACGACTTGATAGCCTACGTTAGCGAAGCGGGGCGCGTTTAGCGCACAGACTTGAGAATTAAAAATCTGGTGAAAAATCATTGTTTAGCTAAGTCTATAAATGACGCATCTTGGCATCAGTTCCGTATCTGGATTGAGTACTTTGGTAAAGTATTTAAGCGAGTAACGGTTGCGGTAAATCCGCAATATACTAGCTCTGATTGTTCTAGTTGCGGTGAAGTTGTGAAAAAAACGCTATCTACCAGGACACACGCTTGCAAGTGTGGTTGTGTGATGGATAGAGACAAAAACGCAGCTAGAAATATCCTTAGTCGGGGATTAGGTACGGTAGGGCATATCGGAACCTTTGCACTAGACACTTCGGCTATGCTCAGTGCGAGTGCAAGCAACGCTTGGGGAGATGAAACCTCTACTCAGGTTGGTGAAAACCTGCTTGAGCAAGTTATATCTTAGAACCAAGAATCCTACGGCTTGGAGCCGTGAGAGTGTCAATATTTTTGATCGTACAAAATTGCGATCGCTTCACTGAAATCTCACACTTAATCCCCAAATAATGTACAAGGGGAATAGGGGGAAAATCTGTGCCTTATGGCTTGGTGAACAAAAGACATAGCAAAATATACAAGCCTGCCACATAAAGATTTTTTGAATAGCAGCGTATCGATTAGGAGTGTGTGAACGATGTACGAAAAGATTACCCCCCCCGCAGCCGGAGCAAAAATCACCTTCAAAAATGGTGAACCAATCGTACCGGACAATCCAATTATCCCCTTTATTCGTGGCGATGGTACAGGTATAGATATCTGGCCTGCTACCCAAAAAGTTCTCGATGCTGCTGTAGCCAAAGCATATAAGGGTCAGCGTCAAATTAGCTGGTTTAAGGTTTACGCTGGAGACGAAGCTTGCGATTTATACGGTACTTATCAGTATTTACCTCAGGATACTCTAACAGCAATTGAAGAATATGGTGTAGCTATTAAAGGGCCTTTGACTACTCCCATTGGGGGAGGAATTCGTTCTTTAAATGTGGCGCTACGGCAAATTTTTGACTTGTATGCCTGCGTGCGTCCTTGCCGTTACTATGCAGGTACGCCCTCACCCCACAAAAATCCCGAAAAGCTGGATGTAATTGTTTATCGGGAGAATACAGAAGATATTTATTTAGGCATTGAGTGGCGACAAGGTAGCGAAATCGGCGATCGCTTAATTAAAATTCTCAATGAAGAATTAATCCCCGCCACCCCAGAACATGGGAAAAAACGTATTCCTCTTGATTCTGGTATTGGCATCAAGCCCATCAGCAAAACTGGTTCTCAGCGCCTAGTTAGACGTGCCATCAAACACGCTTTGCTATTGCCCAAAAACAAACAACAAGTGACTTTGGTGCATAAGGGCAACATTATGAAGTACACCGAAGGCGCTTTCCGTGATTGGGGTTATGAACTAGCAACTAGTGAATTCCGCCAAGAAACGGTCACTGAACAAGAATCTTGGATTTTGAGTAACAAGGAAAAAAATCCGAATATTTCCTTGGAAGAAAACGCCCGTCAGATTGAACCTGGGTTTGATAATCTCACTCCAGACAAGAAAGCGCAAGTTGTCAAGGAAGTTGAAACTGTTCTTAACACAATTTGGGCAACCCACGGCGATGGCAAATGGAAAGAGAAAGTTTTGGTGAATGACCGGATTGCTGACAGTATTTTTCAACAAATCCAAACCAGACCGGATGAATATTCGATTTTGGCGACGATGAACTTAAACGGCGACTACTTGTCTGATGCCGCCGCTGCGATTGTTGGTGGTTTGGGAATGGGGCCAGGGGCGAATATTGGTGATTCTAGTGCCATATTTGAAGCTACCCACGGCACTGCACCCAAACACGCCGGCTTAGATCGGATTAATCCTGGTTCGGTGATTTTGTCTGGTGTAATGATGCTGGAATTTATGGGTTGGCAAGAAGCCGCAGACCTAATTAAGAAAGGTTTAAGCGATGCGATCGCAAATAGTCAAGTGACTTACGATTTAGCCCGGTTGCTAGAACCGCCTGTTGAACCCTTAAAATGTTCTGAATTTGCCGAGGCAATTATTCAACATTTTGGTTAATTAGTCACAAGTCGAATTACCCCACCCTAACCCTCCCCTTGTAAAGGGGAGGGAACTGGATTTCTTGTTTCCCTACTTTACAAGGGGGGATTAAGGGGGGTAATTCAACTTGTGTATACACGCTTTTTTAAGGAGGGGGATGAAGAAATATTTAATACTTCTCAAACATCCTCTGATAAATCAACCATTTTAAAAAAACGAAATGGCATTTTATTTGCAAAAAACACCAAAATGAGAAAGCAAACTGAGGTTTGAGTAAGTCAAATGGCATTTTGAGAAAGCAAAAGCTTCTTTTACTTACAGAAAACATCAAAATGAGAAAGCAAACTGGGGTTTGAGTAAGTCAAAGCTTCTTTTACTTGCGGAAAACACCAAAATGAGAAAGCAAACTGGGGTTTGAGTAAGTCAAAGCTTCTTTTGAGAAAGTAATTGCGGATTTTGCTTATTGAATTTAGTCAAAATATGAAGTTTAGATAAAATTATTCAAAAAATTGCTGATAAATTTTGATCTGTCAGATTTCAATCCGGTTCGGATAAGGTTTCTTGATAACACGCCGCTAATCGCAAAGACGCGATAAATCGCCGTCTCTACAAAAGATTGATTCTTGTAAAGACGGCGATTTATCGCGTCTCTTACCTTAACCGAACCGTATTGCGTCAGATTTAAAACTAGTCAAAAAACAAAGTCCCCGGCTTTTCTAAAAAGTCGGAGATTTTTTTGGGGCAATCCCCTATAAAGTTTCCATTATTCGGATTTAGGGTTATCGAGAACTCGGCGCAAGTTCTCCATTAATTCGGATTTAACCCAACCGGTAATTGCTTGAACTGTGATTTTGCTAATTTATCAGGTGCGATCGCTCCATTCTCTGTAATGATGGCTGTAATTAACTCAGCTGGAGTCACATCAAAAGCTGGGTTGTAAAACTCTACACCTTCAGGTGTGAGAATAGTATCGCCAACTTGATAAATTTCTGTTGGTTCGCGTTCTTCAATGGGAATTTGGCTACCATCGGCTAATTCAAAATCAACGGTGGAAAGGGGTGCAGCGACAAAGAAGGGGATATTATGGGCTTTAGCTGCGATCGCAACACTATATGTACCAATTTTATTGGCAGTGTCACCATTCGCAGCAATTCGGTCAGCACCCACAACTACAGCATGAATCAAACCTTGTTTCATGCAATGGGCTGCCATATTATCAGTAATTAATGTAACTGGAATCCCTTCTTGCACACATTCCCAAGTGGTGAGTTTTGCGCCTTGCAAGCGGGGACGGGTTTCGTCAGCAAATAAACGTTCTAAACGTCCTTCTCTCCAAGCAGAACGCACAACACCCAAGGCTGTGCCATAACCAGCAGTAGCTAATGCACCAGCGTTACAGTGGGTAAGCAGCCTCAGCTTTCCTGGGGTAGACGGTAAAACAGCCAAACCATTGTCACCAATCGCTTGACAGGTTTGCAAATCTTCACTATTGATTGCTTGGGCTGTTTGGAAAAGGGTTTGCTTAATCTCTTCTACCGTTCCCAGCGTTTCGTAGGCGGCTTTAATCATCCGGCTGATTGCCCAAAATAAATTTACCGCCGTCGGACGAGTAGAACGCAACAACTGGGCTACTTTATCTAAGTGTTGCAGAAATTCGTGGCGATCGCTTGTTTCAATTTCCCTGGCACCAAGATACATTCCATAAGCCGCAGCCACACCAATTGCTGGCGCACCTCGCACAATCATAGTTTTAATTGCCCGCGCCATATCTTCACTACGGTGAATTTCTACAAATGTGTATTCGTTTGGTAAGCGAGTTTGGTCAATTAGTGACACTGAGTTGTTGTGCCAAATAACGGGATAAACCTGGTTTGTGGAAGGTGTCATAGAAAAAGTCCTTAGTAAAAGGTCAATATTTTTTACTTTAATGCACTTAGATGATTTTGCTGTGCGGAGGTTACTTAATATTTATTTATTTAATTTTCTGGTTAACTGTTCTTGCATTCTCATTATAAAAGTGGGAAGATATTTCGCTAAATCATTTATAAACTATGAACATTTCTGAGTTAATATATAAAACGCTTTTTGTCCTAACTAAATGGCGAATTTACACTTTCATAAAAGTTTAATTAATTATTCAAAGCCTTTGAAATAGAACTATGAAACGCCTTGTTATTTGCTGTGATGGAACTTGGCAACAGTTAACCAGTCTTTATCCAAGCAATGTGGTAAAGCTAGCTCAATCTGTGAAATCGATTGCCAGTGACGGGGTTACACAAATCGTCTTTTATGACGAGGGCATTGGAACCGAGGGTAAAAAGCTTTTAGGCGGAGTTACCGGACTAGGAATCGATAAAAACATAGAAGATTGCTACCGATTTCTTAGTATCAATTATGTTTCTGGTGACGAAATCTATTTGTTCGGCTTCAGTCGTGGTGCTTACACAGTTAGAAGTTTAGCCGGCATGATCTATTGCTCTGGTCTTCTAGATCGCCCCCATGTTACTAAAGCACATGAAGCCTACGAGCTTTACCGTAACCGAAATATTAAACCCAAGGATAAAGCAGCAGTAGAATACCGTCAAGCTTATGGCGATCGCGTCCCGATCACCTTACTAGGTTGTTTTGACACCGTTGGGGCCCTTGGTATTCCTGGGATACCAGCCTTTAGTAGGTTAAGCAAACAGCTTAATATGCGCTACAGATTTCATGACACTACTTTAAACAAATGTATTCAGAATGCATTGCACGCGATGGCGATTGACGAAATCCGCGAAATCTTTGATGTCACTCCTATGAAAAAGCATCCTGAGGCTGAAAACCAGCGGGTGATTCAAAAGTGGTTTCCAGGCGTACACGGTTGCGTTGGCGGTGGAACGGAAGAACATAGTGGGTTATCAGATGCTGCCTTACAGTGGATGATTGATTCCATCGGTGAACTAGGATTAGGGCTTGACTTAGATCCAAATGTGATTCCGACAGGCATCAACCCTAATTATGAATGTGATTTTAAGAACGATGCTGGATTCTTTAAATTAGCAGGAATTAAGTTTCGTGAGGTCAGCGATGTCATTGAAGACCTTCATGAAAGTGCGATCTACCGTTTGAAAAGTCGCAAAGACTATCGACCTAAAAATCTACAAAAGATTATTTCCAAACTGAAATAAGTTGAATTAATTTGGGCAATCGCAGCAGATAAATTTAGGGCGCATTGAATACAAAATTGCAAATAATAAGGTAAAAAACTATGAATGGAAAAAGAGATACATCAAAAGACGGTTTAAGCAACAAAATTCAAACATTAGTTTTAACAAGCTTTAAACCGATTTGGCAACTTATACAAAGTAACAAATCTATAAAGCGTAAAGTTAATAAAGCTTTGCTTAACAGTCTCATCTATAAAATTCCAACTCGTCCTAATGCCTACAGTATGATGACTCTAGATGAGTATATTCCTGATACTAAAATTCCTAAGAAAACTGATACTTATACTTCCTGGGAATCACTCAACGATCGCACTTATACAGGACGACATCTACCACCCGATCCAAAGTTAAACGCCGAGGGCAACTTACCTAAAGTTGAAGACTTGGCTATCTTATTCCGTAAAAGAAATGGTAAAACCATTTATTCTACCAAATCAACTATGCTGTTTCCCTATTGGGTGCAGTGGTTTACTGATAGTTTTCTTCGCCTCGATCACTATAATAAATTAAAAAATACTTCCAACCATGAGATTGATTTGTGTAATGTTTATGGCTTAACCAGAAAACAAACACATCTTTTAAGAGCTTTTCAAGGAGGTAAATTAAAAACCCAGAAACTCAAACGCCAAGATGGTGTAGAAGAAGAATATCCCTTGTTTTATTATGCTGATGCAGCACAGGATAAAGTTAAGCCTGAATTTGACGGTCTTTATCAACCTCTTAATGATGAAAAAAGACAGTCTGTAGATAAAAAACAATATATGTTTGCGATGGGAGTAGAACGAGCAAATGTGCAAATTGGCTATGTAATGCTCAACACTCTATGTCTCCGGGAACATAATCGGCTTTGTGATGAATTAGCAAGCAATTACCCAAGTTGGGATGATGAACGCCTCTTCCAAACATCGAGAAATATTCTCATGGCGATTATTCTCAAAATCATTATGGAAGAGTACATTAACCACATAACTCCTTATCACTTTAAGTTGTTTGCTGATCCTGAAGCTTTTACTAAGGAAAGCTGGCATCGTCCCAATTATATGGCAATTGAGTTTGACTTTGTTTATCGCTGGCATAGTGCGATTCCAGAAACTTTTAACTATAACGGTGAACCAACCCATATTGCTACATCCCTTTGGAACAATAAGATGTTTATTGACCAAGGTTTAGGGGCATTGATGGAAGAAACTTGTTCTCAACCAGGTACAAAAATTGGTTTATTTAACACCCCTGATATATTGGTTGAGTTAACAGAATTACCCTCAATCCGACTGGGACGCCAGTTGCAATTAGCAAGCTACAACGATTATCGTCAACTGTGTGGTTTCCCCAGAGTTACAAGATTTGAGCAAATTACTGGTAATGAATTTGCTCAAAATAAACTCAAAGAATTATATGGTCATGTTGATAATATTGAGTTCTTTGTGGGACTTTACGCCGAGGATGGGCGGAAGAATTCAACTATTCCTTCCCTAGTAGCACGCTTAATTGGGATTGATGCTTTCTCTCAAGCGCTAACAAATCCTTTACTATCACCCAATATCTTTAATGAAAAGACTTTTTCGCCTGTGGGTTGGGAAATTATTCAAAATACCAACACAGTCTCAGATTTAGTTAATCGCAACGTTCCTCTCTCAGGCAGAAAGTACAAAGTTAGTTTTGACCTTCACTAGAGATTGTCGCTTAAAGCTGACTTGATAATAATTGCAAACAAGCGATGTTTA
Source organism: Nostoc sp. UHCC 0251 (assembly GCF_034932245.1). Taxonomy (NCBI): domain Bacteria; kingdom Bacillati; phylum Cyanobacteriota; class Cyanophyceae; order Nostocales; family Nostocaceae; genus Nostoc; species Nostoc sp. UHCC 0251. The sequence goes on along the minus strand of NZ_JAYGHD010000016.1, from coordinate 3,698 downwards.
AGCAGCTTCAAATAAACTCAATTGATGAATTAATCCTACCTAAAAAAAATGAAACTATTTACTGAATACCCAGAAAAAGACGAAGCCAAATATTGCGCTCTCATGAGTGAGCTAGTCAAAAAGAACATGGAAAATCTTTACGGAGGTGAGAAGAAAAAAACTGCAAAGAGAGATACCCACTCTAAAACTAACGCTGCTGTACAAGGTACTCTAGAAATCTTTGACTTTGATGAAGCAGCAATTAAGCAGGAATTGAGCAAACGCGCCTCATTAACTGAAGCTCAACTTCAAGCCATTTCCCTAAAACAAGGTTTATTTGCCAAACCCAAACAATATCCGGTTTGGCTACGATTTGCAAATGGTGCGTTTTCAGTAAAGAATGATTATGAAGGGGATACGCGCTCTATGTCCGTAAAGGTGATAGGGGTAGAAGGAGAAAGACTACCGCAAAGCCACGAGTTAAAAACCCAAGATATTATTGTCCACAATACCGAATTCTTTTTTGTTAGAACCATCAAAGACTTCCACAGCTTTTTTATGGCGGTTTATCGAGCAGGGCTGTTTCCGCTTTTTAAGCTGTTGGTGCTTTTTTGGCTAAAGTTGCATCCTTACGAATCTACTCTTCTGCAAACTAGTTTCAAACGTTTTCCCAAGAGTTTGCTCACAGAACGCTATTGGAGTGCTTCAGCGTATTCTTTGGGACTCAAATCTGATTTTGACCCATCTCAATCAGGTAGAGTTCCTGTGGAATATCCAGTTGTGATTAAATATGCATTTACTCCGGTTTCCAGTCAACCACCTCATCAAAAACTTCCTCTCGAATCTAGACCAGAAAGTGAGCTTCAGCGTGCCAAAGCCTCCGGTTTAGAGGACAACTATTACAGAGAGGATATCATTCAAGCTTTAGCAAAGCCTGATGCTGAATATTGTTGGGACTTTCAAATTCAATTTCAAACTAGCCCAGAAATGTCCATTGATGATACCACTATTGTTTGGAATGAAAAGGAATCACCCTTCATTACAGTTGGCCGGTTAACAGTTAAACATCAGAAAGTTAATTCTGCTAAAGATAATGACTTTGCGGAAAATCTCAGTTTTTCTCCTGGGAATGGTCTAGCAGTGCATCGCCCAGTTGGTGCGATTAATCGGTTACGCAGCATTGTTTATCCTATCGTTGCTAATGACCGTCATCAAAAACGAGGAGTCAAATACCAGGAACCAACTGTCTGACTAAAACGCTTTGAAATTACATAGTCACTTCTTAAGTTCGTTAACTGTTAACTGTCAATACGAAAAGATGTGCAAGTTAAATGCGCGACAGCTTAGGAACGTATTGGGCATGGATTGGGCATTCTCACCATTTCTTCCCAATCTTGCTGCTATTTAGGAAAGTAGGCAATAATCATAGCAACTTCAGGATGATTGCGAGCGATCGCTTCTGGTATCCGACCAAAAAGTGAAACTAGCTGAGTTTTCTGCTCAACAGACCCGTTTAACACTAGCAGATCGTTGGTTTTGAGTAAACGAGAAACTTGCTGTACAAAATTGCCTCGCACGTTTTGAATGGGTGTATCTGCTGGCAATCCGCTATTACTCAAATCGATAGGTACTCCCCGTGTTGTTACAACTTGTAAAAGTTGCAGAGATGCTTTGAGTTCCGTTGCCAGACTTTTGGCTAATTGGATACTCTCTCCAAAAGAACTAGCATACGTTTGTTGGGTGGTAAAAGCCAGAAAGACTCGTGTTGTATGCTCAATTGGCAATGGGAATCGAGTTACCAAAACAGGCACGGCACTGCGATGTACAATCTTGTCAATCACACCACCAAAGAGATTTTCCTGATAAGTAGAGTAACCTTTCCAGCCGCAGACAATCACACTGGCCTGTTTTTCTTCTGCCACACGAGCAATTCCCTTATCAATTGATTCGTCAATGCGACCAATGGGAATAACATTAGCAACCGCAGCATGGGCAATCATTTCTGCGGTTGACAGTAATTGGCTTTGTCTAGCTTTGTCTTCTGGAGGAATAGAAGAACTTTGTTCAATTAAAATGTGGAGTGGTAATAAAGTACCGGTCGCTGATTTCGCTAGGAGTATTGCCAACTTGAGTAGGTTATCTTCAGTGCTGGGGTTAGCAACTGGGACTAAAACGCGATCGCCTAGACTTCCTCCCTGACGATTTTGAATACTAGCCTCTCCTGGCTTGATTTTTTTTCCCCACCGATCTGTTACCCAAGGTGAAGCAATGCAGGTAACTAAAATCATAGCGATCGTCCCATTCACTGTTAACTGATCGACCAACTCGATTTTGTAAGCAACGGTGATTGCAGCCAGGGTGGAGGCTGCCTGAGCAACTGATAGCCCAAACATCAACATGATATTGTCAAAGTTGAATCCGAATAACTTGCCTGAACCCCATGCAGGAATGAACTTAGCAATAATGGCAGCAGTTACCATGACAGCGGATACTAAGAGCGATCGCGGTTCTTGAATCAGAATTAGGGGATTCACCAACATTCCCACAGAAATCAAGAAAAAGGGTACAAACAGCGTATTCCCAATAAATTGAATCCGATTCATCAAAGGGCTAAGTTGCGGAATTAGCTGGGTAATAGCAACTCCAGCTAAAAAAGCGCCAATAATCGGCTCAATTTGGATTAATTCTGCCCCGTAGGAAACCACAAACAGGGTAGCTAGCACAAAGGTAAACTCTGCCCCTTCATCATGTCCAAATCGCTGAAAGAACCAGCGACCGAGGCGAGGTACACCCCATAGCGTCAGAAATGTGTAGATAATCAGTGAAGGAATCAGGAATAACCAAAACTGTAGGCTTAAACTGCCTTGATGCGCTCTCACCACCACCGCTAAAACCAAAAGTGCCAAAACATTGGTGATTAATGTGCCTCCGAGAGTAGTAGTCAATGTCTGAGAGCGCATAATTCCCAATTTACTGACTATCGGTAGTGCTAGTAGTGTATGGGAAGCAAAACAAGAAGCAACTAAGATGGCAGGTAATACACCATAGCCGATGGCCATCATGGCTACAGTACCTAATACCATCGGTACGCCAAAAGTAGCTACTCCAAATATGACTGCCTTATCAGCGTTATATTTCAGGTCATCCAAGCTAGTTTCCAGCCCTGCCATAAACATGAGAAATAACAAACCAACTGTCCCTAAAAGCACAATTGTGTTATCCCGCGCCAATAATCCCAGTCCATTAGGGCCGACTATGACCCCCGCCAGAATTAATCCCACAATACCCGGTAGCCGGATTTTCTCAAATAGCAGGGGCGCAATCAGCATAATCCCCAAAATCATCAGAAAAGCCGGTACTGGGTCTTTAATCGGCGTAGAGAATACGGTAGCTAGCCAAAAATTAGTCATACTGTGCCCTAGAGTTGCGTTAACATCTAATTTCATCTATGAGCGTTAGCAAGGCAAAGCCCAGTATGGGCGCTTTCAGATTTTCATTAGAGATTTATTGAAGAATGCAGGAGGCAGAGGGCAGAAGGCAGAAGGAAAGAATTGAATGGGGATTCAGACCCCAACCAATTGTCATCGCCGTATAGACGGCGGGGTTTTAAACCCAAGTTTGCTCCGGTCACGGGCTTCTTGGCAGAAGTCAGAATTCCCTTCTGCCTCCTGCCTTCTGCCCGACGCTCGCGGACTCGCTAACGCTGCGCTATCTGCCTT